>JAITEC010000050.1 GCA_031282225.1 Oscillospiraceae bacterium
CCCTCGCGCCTGCCGATCCCCGCTATCTCCGCCTCTATTGCCGCTGCGGACACCCCCGTCTCATCCGATAGCCTCGCTGTGTATATTTCCCGCTCCGTCACACTCTTTATGCCCGAGAGCAGCCTTGTAGCCTCCGTAAGGTACCCTATGGCTCCGTCGTCTGTCTTCACGTCGTACTTGCGCCTCATGTCCCCCAACCTGTAGGCTATGTGGTTCTCGCTTCTCTCGAGCAGCAGCCTGAACGCCTCGGCGCCGAATTTATTTATGTACTCGTCCGGGTCTTTAGCGTCCCTCATACGCAGTATCCTCACGCTCATGCCCGTCTTCTCCGTGAGCCCTATGGCGCGTTCGGCGGCTTTTTCCCCGGCGCTGTCAGAGTCAAAGGCTATTACCAGCTTGCCTGCATAACGCGCCATGAGCCTGACCTGCGCGTCCGACAGCGCCGTGCCCAGCGAGGCGACCGCGCAGTCGAAACCGGCTTGGTGCAGCGCAATTGCGTCAATATTCCCCTCTGTCAGTATGATCATGCCTTCTTTGGATTTTTTTGCGATATTCAGCGCGAACAGGTTGCGGCTCTTGCTGAAAACCGGCGAATCCGGCGTGTTGAGGTATTTCGGCTCGCCCCCGTCGAGCGCCCTGCCCGAAAATCCTATCACGCTGCCGCGCGTGTCTATTACGGGAAACATGAGCCTGTTTCTGAAAGTATCGTAATATCTGTCGCTTTTATTACTCTTTTTTGCGAGTCCCGCCTCCGCCAGTTCGGCGTCGGAGTAACCCAGATCCAGCATCGCGGAGCGCAGCGCGCCCCACGCGTTCGGCGCCGCCCCCAGGCCGAACCGCGTGACCATTTTGCCCGAAATGCGTCGCTCCCTGATATATCGCGCGGCTCCCGCTCCGCCGCCCGTCGACAAAACGCCGTGATAAAACCGCGCGGCGTCCCTATTGATATCCAGTAAGCGGCGCCTGTCCGTGCGCGATCCGCCGGCCTCCCCGCTCTCCGGCACGGACATGCCCGCGCGCCGTGCCAAGTGTTCAACGGCATCGGGGAACGTCAGGTTTTCTATCTCCATAATAAAATTTATGGCTCCGCCGCCCTTGCCGCATCCAAAGCAGTAGTACATCTGCTTGTCTGCGCTCACGGAGAACGACGGGGTCTTCTCGCTGTGGAAAGGGCACAGCCCGAACATATTTCCGCCGCCGCGCTTGGACAGTTTTACATACCCGCCCACCAATTCCACTATGTCGATTTTTCGCACGAGCTCGTCCAAAAAGCTCTCGGGGATCGCCATACCTAAAGCCCTCCCGCCGCCTATCGCATCTGCCACGGTTCGGGGATGAACAGTTCCCCGTAGATATATACCGCGTACTTGTCCGTCATGCCGGACACATAGTCGCACGCCGCCCTGCGCGGCGATTGCGCCCGCGCGATGTCCCCGTACTCGCCCGGCAGTTCATGCGGGCACGACGCAAAGTATTCAAACAGGCAGTCGATTATGCCAAAGACTTTGCGCTCCTCCCGCTTCGCTTCCGGATTGTTGTAAACCCTTTCAAACATGAAGTCTCGAAAGCTGTTGAAAGCGGAACCTATATCGGCGCTCATTGAAATGTCCCCGTGCGCGGCGCTCTCCTCTATTATGTCTTTTATTACCGCATCTATGCGTTTGCTGTAATTTTCTCCCAGCACGCGCCTGATGCCGTCCGGTATGTCCGATTCGGCGATTATTCCCGCGCGTATCGCGTCGTCGGAGTCGTGGTTGACATACGCTATCCTGTCGGCCAGGCGCACCGCGCGCCCCTCCGGCGTCGCCGCCGGCTCCCCTCCCGTATGGCGTACTATCCCGTCGCGCGTTTCCGCCGTCAAGTTGAGTCCCAGGCCTTCTTTTTCTATTACATCCACGACGCGCAGGCTCTGTTCATTGTGCCGAAAACCGCCCTCTCGCTCCATTATCGCGTTGAGGGCGCGCTCGCCCGCGTGCCCAAAAGGCGTGTGCCCCAGGTCGTGCCCGAGCGATATAGCCTCCGCCAAGTCCTCGTTGAGCCCGAGGGCGCGCGTTATGGCGCGCGCTATGCGCGACACTTCAATCGTGTGCGTAAGGCGCGTCCTGTAGTGGTCGCCCTCCGGCTGGAGGAACACTTGCGTCTTGTGCATGAGGCGCCTGAACGCCTTGCTATGTATTATCCTGTCCGTATCGCGCTGGAAGCATGTCCGCACGTCGCACTCGGGCTCCGGGCGCTCCCTGCCGCGCGACCGCTCCGCCGCAGTGGCGTCCGGCGACAGTATCGCGCGCTCAGCTCGCTCGCGCAGTTGCCTTATCGCAGGCATCGCCGCACCGCCTTTCCCGTCACATCGTCCGAAACCTCGCCGGTTTCGGTCGCATCTTAATGCCCGAGACCACGCCCATAGCGGCAAACACCGTCACTATCGACGTGCCTCCGTAACTGAAGAACGGCAGCGTGAGCCCTATTACGGGCGCGAGCCCCAGGCACATCCCAATATTCTCCAGCGTCTGGAATATGAGCATTGCCGTCATGCCCACGCAGACGAGCAGTCCCAGCGTGCTGTTGGATTTTATGCCCACATAAACGCACCTGACGATTATGACCGTGAGCAGCAGTATTATGAAGAAGCATCCCACGAAGCCCAGCTCTTCGCCGGCGGCGGAGAATATGAAGTCCGTCTCCTGGTGCGGTATCATGCCCGACTGCGTCAGCGCGCCCTTGTACAGACCCTGCCCGGAAAATTTGCCCGCCGCTATCGCCATCTTGCTCTGGCTGGCCTGCCATGTTATGTCGAGCCCCGTGGGGTCTACCCCCGGGTCAAACGGCGCAATAATGCGTGCCCGCTGCCTGTCGGTGAGGAAATTGCTCCATATAAACGGGCCGGAGACGGCTAGCACCCCTACGCCCATCATGAACCACCGCAGCCTTACGCCGCCCAGAAACATTACGGACAGAAGTATGAATACATACACAAGCGCAGAGCCCAAGTCGCCCGACGAGAACAGTATCATCCCGAACAAGAGTCCGAACACCGCGATCACCTGCATCACCGCCAGCGGCGAATTGAGCGATCTCCTCGCCTTGAACTCGGTCACCATATGCGCTATGACAATGGCAAACGGTATCTTGACTATCTCCGCCGGCTGTATGCCTATCCCCCCGAATCGGAGCCACGCCTTGTTTCCGGTGTCTCCCGCCTCGCCCCATATGAAAAGCGTACTTATGAGTGCAACGCTGAATACCACAAGGAGCTTGGACTTGTCGGCTATTATATCGATATCGATAAGCGACATCAGCACATACGCGGCGACGCCCAAAACGAGCGCGATTACCTGCACCGTGACGACCCTGCCGCCCACCGTCGATCGGCTGGCGCTCGATATCAGCACCACCCCGTACGCCGCGCTTATGACGCACAGCGCGAGCAGGAATATATCCGCCTCGCGTATATAGCGGTAAACCGCTTCAAATAGTTTTCTCACACCTTAAACCCCAAATCAGCCCGCCAAGACGGCAATGCCGCGCCGACGCGGCCCGCGCGATATTATACATCACGCGGCGCGCTCGCGCAAGCGGCGCCGTCGACGTCCACCGTAACGGTTTCGTAATCGGTATAGTACACCATGCCGGGGCGGCCTCCGGGGCGGCGCTTTACGGAGCGCGCCTGGCAATAATCCACGGCGGCGCGCCTATTCCCGCCAGCCTGCGAATACCGCGCCGCCAAAGATGCCGCGAACTCCAGCGTGGCGCTGTCCGGCGGCGTCCCTCCCGCCTTTATTATCACATGCGAGCCCGGCACGCCCCGCGCGTGCAGCCATATGTCGGACCGCGCGGCGACGCGGTGCGTCAGCTCGTCGTTTTGCGCGTTGTTCCTGCCCACGAGCACTGTTGCGCCCGACGGGGCCGTGAAGGCCATCGGCTTCGAGGCCGCCCTGCGCCCGCCCTGTCTCGGCAAGCGACCGCCCCGCGCGTACCCTGCGTCCGCGAGCTCGCCGCGGATTTCATCCAGCCCGCGCTCGCCGTCTGCTCTCGGTATCGCGTCCCGTACGCTCAGGAGG
>JAITEC010000098.1 GCA_031282225.1 Oscillospiraceae bacterium
CAGGGGACGGGGCATTTTGTCGCGTCAAAAAAGTACGCGCGGGCACTGCGTGGGCGCGGGCTCACGGCGCTCACGCCGCTCGACGCGTCGCTCGGCGCCGAGTACGCGGCGAGAGCCGGCGGGCTCGTCATAGCGGACGGGCCGCCGATACACAAGGGACGGTACGGCGGGATATATGAGACTTTCGAGCAGATGTCCGCGCTTCAACTGACGCGCGACGAGCTTGAATTTGCGCTGTTGGACGCCTTTCTTGCCATTGGAAAACCCGTGTTGGGAATAGGGCGCGGCGCCGCTCTGATAAACGCCGCTCTGGGCGGCGAGCCCGAGCGACTCGCGGATGGGCTGCGCGTGACGGAACGTCTGCCGGACGGCGGTTCCGCGTCCTTCCGCCACGCCGGCCTGCCGTTGTTCGGCATCCCCGCGCCGCTTGATTCCGTGTGCGCCGGCAGGGGGCTCGACGGGTTCGCTGACGCCGTGACGGGTAGGGCAGCGGCGCAGCCGCTTCCGTCCGCCCTGCGACCCGCCGTGCTGCTGGCGGGAGCGCCGGCGTACGACAGGCTGTACCGCGAGCCTGCGGTATTGCTGAACAAAACGTATTCGCGAGCCGTCTCCGCCGCAGGGGGCGCGCCCGTGCTGGCGCTCGGAGACGCCGCGCTCGCAGGGGTGTACGGCATGGCTGCGGACGCTCTGATACTCACTGGTACGTCGTCTTTCGTGCCGGAGACGCAACTCCTGCCGAAGCTCATGGCGGAGGAGCGCCCGGCGCGCGGCGCCTTTGACGGGGCGGTCTACCGTGCATTCAAGGCGGCGCGCAAGCCAATACTCGGCATATGTCTCGGCCATCAAATGATAAATGTCTGGGAGGGCGGCACAATTGTACATAATTTCAAACTCACGGACGGCGTGGAGCACATGATGCTCCCGCACGCCGTGGAGACGAAGCGCGGCGGTGTCCTGCGCGAACTGTTCGGCGGGACGTTCATAGTAAATAGCCGCCACAACGACAAGATAGGCGAGCTCGCCGCCGTGAGGAGGGCGACGGCGAGCTCGCCGGACGGCGTAATTGAGGCGGCCGAGCACCGGGAAATGCCGATATATACTGTGCAGTGGCATCCCGAGCGTATGCGGGGCGATTTCCCCGAGCCATACGACGGCGCCGACATGGGCTCGCTGTTCGAGTGGTTCGTGCGCGAGGTGTCGCGTAGCAGATGATATACCGGCCTATCCCAGGCGCCCGGTATTTACAAGCGAACAACAGCATTCTATATGCGCGCAGCGGGGAAACATGTCGAAGGCTCCTGCCTCCGCCGCCGCATAGGCGTGTTTTGCGAAGAGCTTGATGTCGCGCGCCAGTGTTGCGGGGTCGCAAGAGATGTAGATAACGCGGCGGGGGGCAAGGCGGACTATGGCGGCTATTATTTCAGGCGTCAGTCCCTTTCGCGGGGGGTCAACGGCGATTACGGCGGGAGTGGCACCCGCTAGTTCCAAGCGGCGGGCGGCATCGCCGGCGTCGCCGGATAGGAACCGCGCATTCGTTATGCCATTTAACGCCGCGTTCGTGCGGGCGTTCGCCACGGCGTCCTGCACGATTTCCGCGCCGTAGACCTGTCCGGCGTATTTTGCGAGAACGAGGGCGATGGCGCCAGCGCCGCAATACAGATCGAAGGCTGTGTCGCCTTTTTTTAGCGCGGCAAGACGCGCTACCTCCCCGTATAGGTTCTCCGCTTGCGGGCGGTTGACCTGATAAAACGCGCGCGGGGAGAGCTTGAGTGTCAGCCCGCAGAGCGTGTCGTCAAGGTATGGCGAGCCGTAGAGTACGCGCAGCTCGCCGGCGAGAGCGGCGTTTCCGGCACCGCTGCCGGCGATTTGCAGTATGCCGGACGTCTCCGGGACGCGCTCGCGCAGCGACGACACGAGCCATTCGCGGCGCGGCGGCTCCGCGCTGGAGGTGACCACGGCAATCTGGGTGCCGCAACCCTCGCGGACGAACACGCGGCGCACGAACCCTTCCGGCACTCGCGCGGCGTCCATCCATTCGCGGACGGCGCCTGCCGCCCGCAGCGACGTCTCCGACTGAATCAGGCAAGACTCACACGGCACGATCTCATGGCTGCGCGCGCGATAGAAGCCTGTGACGGCGCGACCGTCCAGCGCGCGGCCTGCTTCAAAAACGGCCTTGTTGCGGTACCGTTCCGTCATGGGGGACGGCACGGCACCGGAAATCTCAATGTTCGAACCTCCGATACGGCGCAGCGCGTCCGATACGCGCATCCTCTTGCAACGCAGCTCTTCCGCGTAGGTCATATGCAAAAAATCACACCCGCCGCAGCGCCCGAAATTCGGACAGGCGGGCGTTATCCGTTCGGGGGACGGTTCCAACACGCGCTCTACCTGCGCGAAGACGGCGCTTGCCGAGGTCTTCACTACCCGTGCTTTCACCGTCTCGCCCGAAAGCGCGCGGCGCACGAACACCGCCCGCCCTTCGTGGCGCGCCACGCCGTCGCCGGAGGCCGAGTATCCATTTGTCGTCAGCGTCAGCAACTCGTTTTTTTCCACCGCGTGATTCTACAGCCCCACGACCGTCACGGTCTTGCCGTCGATTGTATCTTTCTCCATGTATATCTTCTCGTCCCAGCTCTTGCCGGCACTGCGGTCGAATATGGCAAGCCAGCCCTCGCGCGCTCCGTAGACGTCCATATACTGCAGCGTCTGCTCAACGCCCTGCGCGCGCGTGCGCTCCCCGCGCCATACCTTTAGCTCTATGGGGTATTTCGACGCGGTTGACGTATCCGTCCCGCAGTTGCCGCAGGAATGATATTAGCGTACCCTCGCTCAGGCAGTCCGCCTCGTCAAAGAGGATTACCAGCGGTTTGTCAAGCAGCTTGCAAAACAGTGAGAGCTCCGTGTTCAACACGCCGGAGAAATTTACATAGTTTGCCTCTCGGGCAAACTGCGCGCCTTCCGGGATGCCCGACAAGCGCAGCGTGTTTTGTATCTTTCGCACTATCTCCGGTATGCCCTCTCGCGGATCGACTATTCCCTGCGCCGTCTCGAGAGAGCAATAGCGGGAAGCCGCCTCTACCATATAGTGCCTTGCCTTGTTGCAGGGCCCGGCTATGTTGAAATACCTCATCATTATGGGTGTCCCCTTTTGTTATTGCGTGTATGCTCTTGTGCCAATTTTAACGTGAGATGCGTCCGCCGTCAAGCGGCATTCACCACCCCGCCGCCTCCCACAACGGCATCCGGCAGATAAACGCGCTGGATTGGCTGCTGGGGAACAGCGGCGCGATGTGAGCCGTTTGATCCAGGCTGGCGGCTATTGTGACGCAGTTTCTTCCAACCTATTTTTCATCCCGGCATAGCCTTCCGCCCACCCTTGCGTATACCCTTCGTCAAATTCTTCTTTTTCAGCTTTGCTGAGACCTTCACTTACAGGCAGCGCAAAACTCGCGTTGGTTTCCCTGTCAGATTCTCCCTGTATGTATCCCATATTGTATCCTACGTTAAAAGCTATCTCGGAGTCAGCATCAGACAGTGAATGGCCATTTTCTGCGATTATGGACACACTCCGCGCGTTGCCGTCCCAACCTACCTCGCAGTCAAGGCTTTCAGCGACGGCGCGAACAGGCACGAGTGTCCTGTTGTTCACAATCTTCGGCGGAACGTCCAGCGTATTCTGTACGCCGTTCTTCGTCATGACGGGATTGCCAATGCGCATTATAATAGTAACATTGTCTTTTACAGCCGTTATGGTTTGTGTCTCTCCGTCCCATTCGACCGTAGCGCCCATCGCCTCAAATATCTTTCTCATAGGCACGAGTGTCCGGTCGTTTTCAATGATCGGCGGCTGGTCAAACTCAAGCTCGGCGCCGTTGAGCGTGACCGTAATCGGCTTCTCGCCGGCTGTCTGCGCCGCGCTTATCTTCTCAAGTGTAATGTCTTTAAAATATACTTTGCCCTTTACGACAGCGCTATGATTGCCCAATTTCAGCCGCAAATTCACTTCGGTACGATTTCCCGTATTAAACGTTATCGTGCTTCGTCGCCATTCGTTTGATGTTACATAGTCGGCATTGTATTCATCTATGTCGACACCCACGGTCGCTCCGCCGAGTTTTTCATCTCCCTGCGCGAAATTCTCCGCCTTTATGTTTGCGCTCAGACGGTATACCGTGTTCTTCTCAAGCGCGATTCTCTGTTCGTACCACGCCGCGTTGTTGTCTGCGCTTTCTATGATCAACCCCGCAGACGTGGTTGAAAACTTTGCGTTACCCCGCCAATCATAGCCTTTGTACCAGTGAGTTTCTATTATCTCCCCCTGTGAAACGACAATGGGCCCGTCTTTACCCCTGATGACCGTAAACTGATAGGTATATGATTTAGTGAAATCCGGTGATAAAACCTTGAACGAAGTATGAAAGTATGCCATGGGATATCGATTGGGGTTTGGATCTGCTGGCAGCGGAGGGGGAACGCTGAAAGCGGAGGTAATCCCGACTGTGGCTCCGCTCATCAGCACTTTGTCGTCAACAAGAACATAGGATGGCGCGGAAAGTTCAACCTTGAAACGCACATAATCGACATCGACATAGGCTGTGTGGGATCTATTCTCGAAAGTATAAGATTCGATCTTTGTTACGCTGTTGAAGGCGGGATCATACGGTAAGGTGGCATCGCCGCTTTGCCCGCTTAATATCTCAATGTTGCTTGCGGGGTTGGCGGAGGATGCGGCGGCAGGCGCGGCGCGGTATACGTCGATAGTATATGTTTTGCCGACGGAACCGTCGGGTGCCACCGCGTTCACCGTCACCGTATTCTTTGACGGACCGGAGTTCAAATCCACTTTGACGCGATATACCTCGCCGTTGTTGTAGTTCTTGTTGTTTACCGTATAGGAAACTGGGATTTCTTTGAATTGCGGAACAACTTCCAGATATGAAGCGTCGCTGGGTACAAACGCGCTGTAGGCTGTAATATCCTTGGAAAAAGATGGGTTGATATCGACGTGTCTTGTGTCGCTGCCATAGGACACGCCAAGGTCACGAAGTTCGGGGACAGTAGTGGATAACCCCTCTCTGACTATCGTCACGGTATATGTTTCCGCGGCGCCTGCACCGCCATTGGCTTTAACAACAATGGTTACGGTGTATGTAATTGCGGCGGAGGTGGCGGGCGGTAGATTTATCGTGTGAGATCGGCCTGAAATGACGCCGACGCCGTTGACGGTAATGGTTGATCTATTGTCATAGACCGCGGGTGTCAGGGTTATGGCGCTTGCGTCCGGGCTTACCTCCACCCTGTAAGAAAATATGGCGGATGAGAACTTCTCATCCCAGGAGGCATTGCTCCCCCCAAAGTCGCCCGTGCCGTTATTGGTAATGGTAAGGCGGCTCAGGAGGGTGGCGGTAGACTTGTCTATAAGGGGATTGTAACTCAAGGTGATGACTACAGGGCGGGATATGGAACCCTCCGCGTTACTGATGGTAAACGTTATGTCAACTTTGGGGTTGGCGGCGCTCACATAATAGGGTCCTTCGGAGAGATCCCTTACAACTGTGCCGTCTCTTGCTGTAACGGATACTGTTACCTGCCCGCCGCCCACCTGCGCCTCATACTCATCGTAGCTGGGGGCGTTATATATTTCTGAATAAGCGAGGCGAGTAGGTCCGGCAGTTCGCTTCACATCGCCTTCCTTGATTGCGATATCGCTAGCCTTTAACTGGGGGTTTACGCGGAAATTCAAGGTATAGGTTTTGCTGTAGTTAGTGTCAGAATGAATGATACTAACCGTCACAGCCTTATGCCCGTCCACAGGCGGGAGCGTGACAGCGTGACTGACGCGATTACCCGAGATGAAGTCAGGCGATTCGCTTGTGAAACTGCCGCCGGATATGGAGACGGAAATAGCGGCGGTAGCGCCTTCCTCGGTATTGACATGAACGCGCATATCCGGCGTGGCGCCATAATCTATCAAAACATCGTAGGCGCCCCCCGAACTCGGCGAGATATAATTGAGCAGTGTGTTGGATATAAAGAAACTTGTGTCCCCATTTGCCGCCAAAGCCGGTTGCGTCCGCGCCGCAAAAAATATAGTTGCAAACAGGGCCAGGCCAAATAATAATTTGAGTTTCTTCACAGTAAATATACCTCCTGTAGTTTTACCGCTTATAAACACGGACATACCGTCCGCTGTGCGTGCGCGAGTGTTCACATAACCAACCCCTTTCATGGTTGCTACACGCATAATAGCATAAAATATGTGCTGTGTGAATACAAAGTATTGCTTTATAATTAATAATATCGAAACAGTTTATGCCCACTGCGCGATACTGGAATCCCCTATGCGAAGTGTGAGTAAACATAAGATTTACGAGTATTTCGCACAAAAAATGTTTGCTTTTCTCGCCATAAAGCGATAGAATACGCGTACAGGCAAACTGTTTGCATAGTGATTTGTGCAATTTACGACCTTTATGACCACGCGCAACTTTGCGGTAAATGGAGTTAGGAATAATACGAGGAGGCAAATGACATGGATCAACGGATACTCAAAATGCAAACACAGAACGGGTTTATTGCCGCTTTGGATCAGAGCGGCGGCAGCACCGCAAAGGCGCTGAAACTATATGGC
>JAITEC010000165.1 GCA_031282225.1 Oscillospiraceae bacterium
CGCGGAGGCGTACCCGCACGTACGCGTGGACGTGCACAGCCCGGGGATGTGCATCAACGTTGAGATACGCGACGCGGCGGCATATGTACACGGCAAGTCGGACAGGGGAGCGGGGGGACTGCCGGTAGGCGTGAGCGGTCGCGCGGTGTCGCTGCTGTCCGGCGGCATAGATAGCCCCGTCTCCACGTATATGGCGGCAAAACGCGGGTTGAGGGTCATCCCCGTGCACTTTGTGTCGCCCCCGTACACGTCGGAGCTCGCGCTGCGAAAAGTAGTGGATCTAGCCGGCGCGCTATCGCGCTTTTGCGGGCGCATGGACGTGGAGGTCGTACCGTTCACGCGCGTGCAGGAGGCCATAGGCAGGAGTTGTCCAGAGGGGCTACACACGGTCATTGCGCGCCGCTCCATGATGAGGATCGCGCAGCGCGTAGCGCTGCGCAACGGCTGCGGAGCTATTGTAACGGGCGAAAGCCTCGGGCAGGTGGCAAGCCAGACGCTGCAGGCGCTCACGGTTACGCAGGAGTGCGTGGCGCTGCCGGTGCTGCGCCCGTGCATAGGGCTTGACAAGCGCGAGATCACAGATATCGCAAACGCGATAGGCACGTTTGGCACCTCGGTATTGCCATATGAAGACTGCTGCACAGTCTTCACGCCCCGCCGCCCGCGCACCAAGCCCTCGCTGGACGAGGTGCTCGCTGCGGAGGGGCGCCTGGACACGGAGGGCTTGGAAGAAGAGGCGTTCGCGTCGATAGAAAGGCGCGTGTCTTAAAATTCGCGATTCACAATTCAGTCTGGGGGGTACTGCATATGTCGCACACGGCGGAGATTATAGGGGTGGGCACGGAGCTGCTATTGGGAAATGTTGCCAATACCGACGCGCAGGATGTGTCGAGGGCGCTCTCGGAGCTGGGCATAAACGTGTACTTTCACACGGTGGTCGGGGATAACCCGGAGCGGCTGAAGCGAGCTGTGGGTATAGCGCGCGGGCGGGCGGACATTATCATAACTACAGGCGGCCTGGGGCCGACGTTCGACGACCTCACGAAGCAGGCCCTGGCGGATGCGTTCGGCAAGAAGCTCGTATACGACGAGGAGCAGGCGGAGATCATAAAGGGCTTTTTTAAGGATCGCGCGCGCGGCATGGCCATGACGGAGAACAACCTGCGGCAAGCGATGCTTCCGGAGGGGTGCGTAGTGTTCAGCAATGGCTGCGGGACCGCGCCGGGATGCGCTTTTGAGTCGGGAGGCACACATGTGCTCATGCTGCCCGGCCCCCCCAGGGAGTGCCGCGCCATGCTGGAGGTGTGTGCCGTGCCATACTTGAAAAAGCTGTCACAGTATGAGATACGCTCACACAACATACATATATTCGGGCTGGGAGAGAGCGCCGTAGAGGCGCGCCTGCACGAGCTGATGGAGTCCATGGAGAACCCCACGCTCGCGCCATACGCCAAGGAGAGCGAGGTCATGCTGCGGCTGACGGCGCGGGCGCGGAGCGAGAGCGAGGCGGAGGGACTCATGGCGCCGGTGCTCGAGCAGGTGAAAGCGGCGCTCGGGGACATTATATACGGCATAGACGCGCAGTCGCTCGAAAACCGCGCGGTGGAACTGCTGAGCGCCGCAGGGATGACTGTCGCCGTTGCGGAGTCGTGCACGGGCGGGCTCATATCTAAGCGGCTGACGGATATACCCGGCTCTTCCGAGATATTCCCCGGAGGCATAGTCGCGTATGGCGCGCCGGCGAAGACGTCGCTCTTGGGAGTGGCACCCGGGACAATAGCACAATACGGAGCGGTTAGCCGCGAGACCGCCGTGGAAATGGCGCAGTGCGCGCGCGCGCGCTTCGGCGCGGACATCGGCATCGGCGTGACGGGGATAGCGGGGCCGGGCGGCGACGGTTCGGGACTGCCTCCCGGAACGGCGTTCATCGCTCTGGCGCACGAGGCAGGCGCGTACTGCCGCGCGCCTTCTATATTCCGGGCGGACGACCGCGTGCGCATGCGCACGTTTTCTGCCTGCCACGCGTTCGATATGTTGCGCCGGCACCTCACCGGCTTGCCGGTAGAGGTCGCCGTGTTCTGAAACACATGGCGCAGGAGAACGGCGAGCGCGCGAGCGCGGACGGCACGGTGTCGTCCGTGGTGTTCAGGAACAGGGAGAACGGGTATACGGTACTGCGCGTCAAGACGACGGGCGGCGAGATAACGGCCGTGGGGAGCGTGCCGGGCGTCAATGTCGGCGAGCGTGTGCGGCTGGAAGGCGAGTGGACGGCGCATCCGTCTTACGGGCAGCAGTTGGCGGTGGATAGCTTTGAGTACGGGGCGCCGGAGGGCGCGGACGCGCTTATGCAGTATCTTTCGTCGGGCGCCATAAAGCATTTGGGCGCCTCGACGGCGCGCCTGCTCGTGGATCGCTTCGGCGCGGATGTGCTCAGCGTTATGGAAAACGAGCCCGAAAAGCTGGTGGAGGTGCGCGGCATCAGCTTGAACAGGGCCAGAGAGATGGGGCGCCAGCTGCGGCGCCAGGCGGGCATGAGAAGACTCGTGGAGTTCTTTGCGAAATATAAAATAAGCCCCGGCGTCGCCGTGCGCGCGTACGGCGACATGGGCGAAGCGGCGCTGGAGGCCGTGCGGGAGAACCCGTATGTCTTGGCTGGGGAGCGCTACGGAGCGCAGTTCCACGAGGCCGACGCGATGGCGCTCGACTTGGGGTTTGAGGGCGACTGCCACCAGCGCGTGGAAGCTGCGGTGATTTTTGAGCTGGCGCACAACCTGCAAAACGGGCACACATTTATTCCGAAGACAAAACTGTCCGACGCCGCCCGCCGCATGATAGATGTCGGGCAGGACGCCGCGGACGACGCCGTGGAGGCGCTTTGCGAGACGGGTGATATTGTAAACGAGCATATTGCCGGGCAGGACGCCTGTTACCTGCGGCACATGGCGCGGGCGGAGAGCTTTGTGGCCGAACGCGTGACGGCGCTGGCGCGCGCGCGCAAAGACAGTTTTGCCATGCGTATCGCGCCGATCATAGACGACTTGGAACGCGAGATAGGCATAACTTACGCGCCGGAACAGCGCCGCGCTGTGGAACTGGCGGGGAGCGGCGGCATAATGGCGCTGACGGGCGGGCCTGGAACGGGCAAGACGACATGCGTGCGCGGCATATTGGCGCTGTTTGACGCGCTGGGGCTGAAGACGGCGCTGTGCGCCCCTACTGGGCGCGCGGCAAAGCGCATGAGCGAGCTGTGCGCGCGCGAGGCGCTCACCGTGCACCGCCTGCTCGGCGCCGGCATAAGCGAGCGCGGAGAGCCGATGTTCGAGCGCGACGAGGCCGACCCGATAGACGCGGACGCCGTAGTGGTCGACGAGGCGTCCATGATAGACATATCGCTCATGCGCGCGCTGCTGGCTGCCGTGAAGCCGGACGCGCGCGTGGTTATTGTCGGCGACGCGGACCAGCTGCCGTCCGTGGGGCCGGGAAACGTGCTGTCCGACATACTCGGCAGCGGCGCCGTACCGGCCGTGGCGCTGACGGAGATATTCCGCCAGGCTGCCCAGAGCGATATTATAAAGAACGCGCACATGATAAACAGGGGCGAGGTACCGGTTACCGAGGGGGCGCGATCCGACTTCTTCTTCATGCGCCGCATGACGCCGGAGCGAATAAACGAGACCGTGGTCGAGCTGTGTTCGCACAGGCTGCCGCATGGCATGGGCATAGAACCGTCGCAGATACAGGTGCTCGCCCCCACGCGCCGGCACGAGTCCGGCACGTACGCGCTCAACGAGAAGCTCAGGGAGGCGCTAAACCCGCAGCGACCCGGCGTAAAGGAGAAAAAGTACGGCGATTTTCTATACCGCGAGGGCGACAGGGTGATGCAAATCAAGAACAATTATGATATAATGTGGAACAGCAGGGACGGGCAGCTGTGCGGCAAGGGAGTTTTCAACGGCGATGTCGGGCGGATAGAGTCTATAGACATTAGGCGCGAGACGCTCGTGGTCGATTTTGATGCCAAGCTGGTGGCCTACGGATTCGAGCAGCTGCCGGAGCTGGAGCCGGCATTCGCGATGACGGTTCATAAGTCGCAGGGCAGCGAGTACCGCGCCGTTGTCATGGCGCTCACTCGCGGGGCGTCGCCGTCGCTCATGTCGCGCCGTGTGCTGTACACGGCGGTCACGCGCGCGAGGGAGCTGTTCATAGCGGTAGGGGATCCGGGCGCCTTCGAGTCCATGGCGCTCAACGACAGGCGATACAGGCGTTACAGCGGGCTGCGCGCGCGCTTGGGCGCGGGCATTGAGCAGCGCGCGCGGGATGGCGTTTAGGAAACTGGATTGTGCGTGGGGCGCATATGGGAGGTTAATATGGGTTTCCTTGCAACTTTTCTTGATTTGTTGTTTCCGCCAAAATGCGTGTTCTGCGGCGGCGTGCTTATGCACTCGGACGACGCGTATTGCCGCAGGTGCGAGAGGAACCTGCCGTTCACCGAGGGGGATGACACGGCGTGGCGCGGCGAGGGCTTCGACATCTGCGTCTCCCCGCTGCACTACCGCGACGAGGTGCGCCGCTCAATATTGCGCTATAAGTTCAAGGGCAAGTCGGATTACGCGGAGAGCTACGGCGCTGTATTGGCGCAATGCATCCGCCAGAATTTGGCCGGCAAGTACGATATCATCTCTTGGATACCGCTCAGCGAGCAGCGCGCGAAAAAGCGTGGGTACGACCAGGCGATGCTGCTGGCCCTCGCCGCCGCGCTGGGGCTGGACGACGTGGCCGTTGAGACGCTGCGAAAGACGCGCGACGCGTGCGCGCAGTCCACGCTGTCTGGCAGGGACGCGCGAGCGGAGAACATCAGCGGCGCCTACGAGGTCGCGGACGCGGAACTCGTAGAGGGCAAGCGCGTCCTGCTCATAGACGACATCGTCACAACGGGCTCCACGCTCGCCGAGTGCGCCCGCACGCTCCGCGCCGCCGGCGCCGTATCGGTCTGCGCCGCCGCGCTGGCGAGGGCATAGGCGCATAATTCAGGTAAAAGCTGGAAACAATACGGGCAACTAATATGCTTTGGGGGATGTCATGCTATTTGGCAGGGATATTGGCATTGATTTGGGTACGACCACAGTTATTTTGACTACGAGGGGAAAGGGCGTCGTGCTCAGGGAGCCTTCGGTCGTTGCGATGGACAAGAATACGGGCAGGCTGCTCAATGTGGGATTGGCGGCGCAGCGGATGTTGGGGCGCACGCCGGGCAACATTGTCGCTATACGTCCCATGCGCGACGGCGCCATAGCCGACTACGAGATGACAGAGCGCATGCTCCGCGAGCTCATAAAAAAAGCCGTATCGTTCAGCCTGTTCAAGCCGCGCGTTGTAATATCCGTGTCGTCGGGGATATCGGAGGTGGAGGAGCGCGCCGTGGTGGATGCCGCCATTGCGGCGGGCGCGCGCAAAGTGTACCTCATAGAGGCGCCTCTCGCGGCGGCTTACGGCGTCGGACTTGACATATCGAAGCCGGACGGGTACATGATCGTGGATACGGGCGGGGGCACGACCGACGTGGCAGTGCTGTCGCTCGGGGGCGTTGTGGGTTCCAGCTCCATAAAGGCGGGCGGAGA
>JAITEC010000037.1 GCA_031282225.1 Oscillospiraceae bacterium
CGGCGATATACTGCTGTACATCGGCGGCATTTTGGGCGTGGGCAAGCACGACTTTGCCGACGACGAGGCAAAATTCAAAAAACTGGGCTTCGACAGGGTGTACCCGCCCGACGCGGAGATAGCGCCGTCGGTCATAAACCTATACGAGGATTTGAAGGCGCGCGGGACGAGAGCCGGATAGGGGCGGCATAGTTCGGCTTGAATAAATTTACGGAACATGCAGATACTGTAATTACTTTTTATTTTTGGAGGTATGTCCAATGCGCGAATATTCGCAGTGCCTGCTTGATCCGGAACAATGCGCCGTGCTGATCGTGGACCACCAGCCGCATATGTACTTTGGCGCGGAGAGCGCGGCACGCGGCATGGTCATGAACAATGTGCTGGGGCTCGCCAAGACTGCGGCGGCGTTCAATGTCCCTTGCATCTTTACCACCGTCGAGGCGAACACGTTTTCGGGGCGGCTGTACTCAAAGCTGCAAAACGCGTTGCCGCAGGTGGTTCCTATCGACCGCACGGCGATAAACTGCTGGGAGGACCCAAACCTCAAAAGCGCCGTCGAGGCCACGGGGCGCAAGAACGTGATCATGGCCGGGCTGTGGACCGAGGCGTGCGTCACGTTCCCGGCGCTCGCCATGCGCGAAGACGGGTACAGGACGTATGTCGTCGCCGACGCCTGCGCGGGCGCGTCGAAGATGGCCCACGAGAGCGCCTTGGCGCGCATGTGCCAGGCGGGCGTTGTCCCGCTGACATGGCAGCAAGTACTTCTCGAATTCCAACGCGACTGGAACAATATGGAAACCTACGACGCGGTAATGGCCATTGTAAAAGAATACGGCGGCGCTTACGGCCTGAGCTTTGAGTTCAATGAACAAGTGCAGTTTTAGCTGAAACAGCCCGCGCGCAAATAACCCTGTCATGGCGCGGCGAAAGCCGCACCCTGACAGGGTTATCTCGCAAGCAAGTCGGTAAGCCGGATTCTGTCGTTGGACAGCCATCTATCTTGACCGTCCGTCGCCGGACGGTTCGTGCCACCTCTGGGGAGCGGCCGGGCAAGCCGTATGCTCCCCTTTCACGGTGTTGCTCCGGATAGAGTTTACAGCGGGGACATGTTACCGTGCCCCCGGGTGAGCTCTTACCTCACCTTTCCACCCTTACCGGGACGAGAAGCCTCGCCCCGGCGGTATATCTCTGTTGCACTTGTCCTGAAGTCGCCTTCGGCGGGCGTTACCCGTTATCCTTGCCCTGCGGAGCCCGGACTTTCCTCAGAGGGCACCTTTCGGCGCACCCCCGCGGCTGTCTGGCTTACTTGCGTGAAACCGATTATAGTACAATCGCGGCGAGATGTCAAATCGATCGGAAAGATGATTAGGCTCCTCACTGCGCCATGCTAAGCCCTATTTTGTGCTTTTCCCTGTCCAGGTTTATAATCGTCACGCACACGTTGTCGCCCACGCTCACCACCTCGGACGGGTTGCGGATATAGCGCTTGGCCATTTTTGAGACATGCACGAGCCCGTACTGTTTCACGCCGATATCCACAAACGCGCCGAAGTCGGTCACGTTGCGCACCGTGCCCGTGAGCTTCATGCCGACGGCTAAGTCGCCAAAGCTGCGAACCTCCCGGTTGAAAACCACGGGAGGCGCCCCCTCGCGCGGGTCGCGGGCAGGTTTCTTGATTTCCGCCATAATGTCGCGCAGTGTCGGCAGCCCGACGCCCAGTTCTTCGGCAAGAATATGCAATTGGGCGTACTTCGCCGCGACTATGCCATCGATGTCCGGCACGCCGCCGTTCACAACGGATACGCCCGCCCTTTCGAGCAGCCCCTTTGCTGCCACGTAGCTCTCCGGGTGGACGGAAGTCGCGTCCAAGGGTTCTCTCCCGTTTGGTATCCGCAGGAACCCGGCGCACTGTTCAAAGGCCTTCGCGCCGAGTTTTGGGATCGTCTTTAACTGCCCGCGGTCGGTGAAGGCACCTTTGCCCTCGCGGTACGCCACGATATTGCGGGCGACGGCGGCATTCACTCCCGATACGTAGCCGAGCAGCGACGCGGACGCGGAGTTAATGTCCACGCCCACGCGGTTGACCACGTTTTCCACTACAGCCGCCAGTTCCCTGCCCAGCGCGGCTTGGTCCAGGTCGTGCTGATACTGCCCCACGCCGATGCTGCGTGGCGGGATTTTCACGAGTTCCGCGAGCGGATCCTGCAGGCGCCTGCCGAGCGACAGCGCCCCGCGCGTGGCGACATCAAGATCGGGGCACTCCGCGCTCGCCAGTTCGGAAGCCGAATACACGGACGCGCCAGCCTCGTTGACAATTGTGTATTTCACACCCGACCCGTGCGCCTCTATGAAGTTAGCAACAGCTTCCTCCGTCTCTCGGCTAGCCGTGCCGTTGCCTATGGCGATGACATTGACCCCATGCTTGGCAATGAGCGCTTTCAGCGTGCGCTCCGTGCCGGCCACGTCGCTCCTGGGCGGCGTGGGATAGACTGTCGTGTAATCAAGCAACCCGCCTCGCTCGT
>JAITEC010000120.1 GCA_031282225.1 Oscillospiraceae bacterium
TTAAAAATACATGGAAAAAAATATTGAAACTACGGAGGCGTTTTTATTGGATTTCCGGACGGCGTGCGTACACGGCAGCGACAAGAGATATGATGTAACAGGGGCGGTAAGCGTACCGATATTTCAATCGGCTACATTTGCGCATCCCGGAGTAAACCGCTCCACCGGATTTGACTATTCGCGTTCACAAAACCCCACGCGCGAGTACCTGGAGGCGGCAGTGGCGCGGTTGGAGGGCGGAACCGAGGCGCTCGCGTTCACCTCGGGGATGTCCGCCGTGTCGCTGGTGATGGAACTGTTCTCGCCGGGAGACCATGTAATAGCATCGGACGATCTATACGGGGGCTCAATACGCCTGTTCTCTAATCCGTCGTCAAACAGAGGGATAGCTTTTACATACGTGGACACGTGCGATATAAAGAACGTGGAGGCGGCGCTCTCCCCGGCGACAAAAGCGATATTTATCGAGACGCCGAGCAACCCCATGATGCATGTCACGGACATATCGGCGCTCGCCGGGCTCGCTGCGGCGCACGGGCTCGTCCTGATTGTGGACAACACGTTCATGACGCCGTATCTCCAGAGGCCGCTCGAACTGGGGGCCGACATCGTCATACACAGCGGCACGAAATACCTGGGCGGCCACAACGACACGCTGTGCGGGTTTGTAGTCGTTCGGGATCCGGCGCTGTCCGAGAGGCTCAGGTTCCTTTTCAAGACCATAGGGCCGGGGCTTCCGCCCTTCGACAGCTGGCTGCTAATCCGGAGCCTCAAGACACTGGCCCTGCGCATGGACGCGCAGCAGTCCAACGCCCTCGCGCTCGCGCGGTGGCTGCTCACGCAAAAGATGGTTGACAGGGTATACTACCCGGGGCTCCAAGACCATCCGCAATACGAGACACAGCGCAGGCAGGCCACAGGATTTGGCGCGATGCTGTCGTTTTCAACCGATACGCCCGATACGGCCGTACGTATACTGGAGCGCGTCAAGCTCATACTGTACGCCGAGAGCCTCGGCGGCGTTGAGACACTCATAACATATCCCATGCTCCAAACCCACGCGGATATTCCGGAAAAAGAGCGCGAGGCGAAAGGCATAGACGGGCGCCTGCTGCGCCTGTCAGTCGGCGTGGAATCCGCCGTCGACCTCATTGACGATCTCGACGCGGCAATGAACGGGCGGTGAGGCGCTATCATGATGCATGACTTCGATGCTGTGACAGACCGCAGGAACACGGACAGCCTGAAATACGACCACGCGTCGGCGCGCGGGAAACCGGACGGCATTATTCCCATGTGGGTGGCCGATATGGACTTCCCCTCGCCCCCTTGCGTGCTCGAAGCGCTAGAGGAGCGCGTCCGGCACGGCGTGTTCGGCTATTCGGAACCTACAGACGACTATTACGGCTCCGTGCGCGACTGGTTCCTTGAGCGCCACGGATGGCGGACGCAGGCGAACTGGGTAGTCAAGACCCCGGGCGTCGTGGCGTCCATATGCGCCGCCATTCACGCCGTGACAGACCCCGGCGACGCCGTGATCATACAGCAGCCCGTCTACTATCCGTTCGAGGATTCAATAACCGGCTCCGGCAGGCGCCTTGTGGTGAACGAGCTGCGCCAGGCGGACGGGCGGTACGGGATAGACTTTGACGCTTTTGAGGGACAGGTGGCTGAAAACGGCGCCAAATTGTTCCTGCTGTGCAGCCCGCACAACCCCGTGGGGCGCGTATGGACGCGCGGCGAGCTCGAGCGGCTTGGCGAAATCTGCCTGCGGCACGGCGTCACGGTTTTTTCCGACGAGATACATCAGGACTTCGTGTTCCCCGGCGCCAGCCACACCGTGTTCGCTGACATTGACCCGGAACTTGCCGGCATCACTATAACGGGGACGTCGCCTTCGAAGACATTTAACATCGCGGGTCTCCATATAGCGAACACTTTTATATCGAATCCATCCCTGCGCCGCAGGTTCGTAAAGGCCTATTACGGCACGGGTCTCAGCCAAGTCGGCGCCATGGGGCTCGTGGCGTGCCGCGCGGCGTACAGGGGCGGCGCTGAATGGCTCGACGGGCTCTTAGGGTACATATGGGGCAATATGTGCCTCCTCCGGGACTTTCTAAGCGCCAACCTTCCGAACATCAAGCTCATCGAACCGGATGGCACATACCTGGCCTGGCTCGATTTTGGCGCCTTGGGGCTCGATACGGCTGCCCTCAACGATTTCATCGTAAATAAAGCCGGTCTCTGGCTCGACTGCGGCACGATGTTCGGGCGTGGCGGGCAGGGCTTCCAGCGGATCAATATAGCCTGTCCGCGCGCCACGCTGCAATCCGCGCTGAACCGCTTGCGGGGCGCGATGTGAACCATATGTGGATATCCGACAAGTGGACGGACTACGAGCTGCTCGACTGCTCGGGCGGCGAGCGGCTGGAGCGCTGGGGAGGGCACACCTTAGTGAGACCCGACCCCACGGTGATATGGGACACCCAGCGCCTGCACCCCGGCTGGAGCGGGTATTCCGCGCGATACGAGCGCTCGTCTTCCGGCGGTGGGGCGTGGCGCGTGCGCGAGCTGCCGCCAGGCGCGTGGCAAGTCCGACACGGCAGCTTGATTTTCAACGTAAGGCCTACAAGCTTCAAACACATGGGTCTCTTCCCTGAACAGGCGGTTAATTGGGACTACCTATCACGCGCGATAGGCGCCGCCGGCCGCCGCCTGAGCGTGCTCAACCTGTTTGCGTACACCGGCGGCGCGACGATCGCGGCGGCGGCCGCCGGCGCGGCAGTGTGCCATGTGGACGCGGCGCGCGGCATGGTGGCGTGGGCGCGCGAAAACGCCCGCATGTCGCGCCTGGGGTCGGCGCCAGTGCGCTGGATAGTGGACGACTGCGCGGGCTTTATAAAGCGCGAGATACGCCGCGGCAAGCGGTACGACGCGTTGGTCATGGATCCGCCTTCATATGGCCGCGGCCCCGCCGGAGAGAAATGGAAGCTGGAGGACAACCTGTACGCCCTTGCGCTGCTGTGTGCCGACGCGCTGAGCGATGCGCCCGAGTTCGTGCTTATCAACTCATACACGTCCGGACTGGCGCCCTCCGCGCTCACATATATAGCGGACTCTATATTCACAAAACGCTTCGGCGGCCGCGCCGAGAGCCGCGAACTGGGCCTGCCCGTCACATCCAGCGGCCTTTCGCTGCCCTGCGGGTCGTCGTGCAGGTGGGAGCGGTAAAAGTCCTTATGTTCAGCAAAAGAGATTTGAAGCGGCTGATCATTCCGCTCGTCATAGAGCAGACCCTGGCGCTCACTGTGGGGATGTTCGACGCGATGATGGTGTCCTCGGCGGGGGAGGCGGCGATGAGCGGCGTGTCCCTCGTAGACTCGGTGGCGATTTTGCTGATAAATATGTTCTCCGCTTTCGCGGCGGGGGGCGCGATACTCGTCGGGCAGCGCGTCGGGGCAAAGGACAAACAGGGCGCCGGTGAGGCGGCGAAGCTGCTGGTAAGCGTATCGTTCGTCATATCCACGGCTATAATGGCG
>JAITEC010000065.1 GCA_031282225.1 Oscillospiraceae bacterium
GAAGCTGTCGATAAATATAAAAAAACCGTGGAGAGACTGCAGCGCGCGGAACTCAAAGAGGCTCAGGCGGCTCTCAGGCAGCTGTATGAGGAGGACGCGAGACTCGCCTTGTCGTTCGACGAGAGCAGGAAGGCGCGGTATGCTCAGATGCGAGCGGGCGCCACGGACGCGCAGGCGCTCATGCAGTATGACAGGTTTTTCACGCGCATACGGGAGGACAGAGCATCCCTCGCGGAGCGCATTGCGCGGGCGTCCGAAGAGGTGGGCAGGCGCGAGGCGCGGCTCTTGGCTACGATGAGGGAACTGAAAGTATACGGCAAGCTGCGCGAGCGGCAATACGCCGAGTACCTGTCGCAGATGAGGGCGGAAGACGAGAAGAACGTAGGGGACTTGGTATCGTTCGATGTAATAAGTGAGGGCGTGTAGTGGCGGAAACAGTTAAACAGGCGGCAGGCGGCGCGCAGGCGGCGGCTCCGGCGGGCGCGAAGAATGGCGCCGGCCTGCTAAGTCACAGGAAGAAAGCCGACGCCGTTGCGGCGCGCCGGGGTCACGCGGGCAAGAAACGGAAACGGCTGGCAATCATGTTAGCCGCGCTGGTGCTGCTGGCGGCCGTCGCCGCGTTTGTCTTTTTGGCTCTCCGGTTCGACTTCATAGGGGCGCGCTCCGCGTTCATAGGCGCCGTCGTTTCACTTGACCCGGATTACGTGACATTGACAGAGCGCATTGAGGACGCGGACATAAAGATGGCGGAACTCGACGCGCGCGAGGTCGCTGCGCAGGCGGAGGACGCGCGCCTTGAATCGCTCAGGGCGCAAATCGAGCGTGAGAGAGAAGAGCTGGATGCGGAAGGCTCCGCCGACGGGCGGCGCGACGGTACCGCATATTGGCTGGGGCTGAGCCCGCAAGAGACGGAGGACATCAAGGCGCTCGGGAGGACTTACGCAGCCATGGACGCGGCGGCGGCCGCCGAGATAATGGAGCGGCTGTACACGGTGAACGACATGGCCGCGATAATGTACCATATGGCGGACAAACGTGTCGCGCCTATTTTGGAGGCGATGGACAGGCAGCTGGCCGCGCAGGTGACTGAGGTGCTGCTCGGCAACGGCTGAGTTGGCCTATATATTTCTCGGGATTGTACAGACGCCGTGCGGCGTGCGGCGCCTGTACAATCCCGAGACGGAAGGAGGTGATATGGATGACGATAGATATTATGGGCGCCATGCGCGCGGCGGAGATGCTGCCGACGGCGGCACCGGCGGCGCCGGCGGCGGCGCAGGCCGAACAGGCGGCCGGCGGCGCCGCAACGGCGGAGGGCGCCGCAGGAGGTTTCGCGCGCGTACTGTCGCGCACGCGCGGGGCGGCGCAGGTCGGAGGGAAAACCGCGGAGGAACAGGCGGCGGAGACTGACGAGACCGTGGCGGACGAGGCGGACAGCGATGGTTTGGGCGCATTGGCGGCGATGATGGCTCTGCGGGTGCCGGCGGATGCCGAGCCGGGCGTGTCAATGGAGGCGCCTGTGCCGGCGCAGGACGGCTCCGCCGCCTGCTGCGCGCCGGACGGCGCGAGCGACGTTGGCGGTATGGCGGATATTAGGGAGACCGGCAACGCGGCGGAACTCATTCCCATTCTCGAAGGAACTCATGCGGACGGAACTGATAACATCGCTCCGAAAGGCGCGGACACAGGTACGGATTACAAAAGCGCCGACGCGGATTTGGCACGGATGCCACAGGCAAGGATGCAGACGGGGACACAGCAGCGCATATCGGATAGGGGCGATCCGGCGCCCGCCGAGATGCGGGACGATATGCCGTGCCCTTTGGAGAATGCGGATGAGACGCCGCCGGGCGGAGCGGGCGAGGAAGACGCGCGCCAAGGCAGCAAGCCGGGCGACGATGACGGGCGCGCGTGGGACTACGCCCTGCCAACGGGCATGGCGACGGACGCGGCGCCGGAACGCGTGGCGGCCGCCGAACAGCTCAAAGCCGCGCCGGCCGAGCGGCCGGTGGCGCGAGAGGGTCTGTTTGACGCAATGGTGGAAAGGCTGGAGGTCATGCGAGAGGACGGGCGCGCGCAGATGACGGTGGAGTTGCGGCCCGAGTATCTCGGGCGCGTCACGCTCGAACTGACTTCGGCGCCGGACGGCGGGGTGAACCTGCGCATCAGCGCGGCCGATCCCGGCGTAAAGGGCATGATAGACGGCCAGGTGGCCGCGCTCGTGGAGAACCTGTCCGGCAAGGGCGTGAGGCTCGAGCGCGTTGATGTGGTGTACACTGGCGTTGGCTCCGGCGGGTACGACGGCCTGGGGGAGCGCCCCGGCGAGCGCGACAGCGCGCGCTCTCGCGGCGGGCGCGGGCGTGTTCACGCAACGGCAGTCGGCGCCACTGCGGCAATAGATCTGCTGCAGGAGGCGGGGCTGGACGCGCAGGAGAGCGCGTATGAGTACAGCGCGTGACGCGGCGCGCCAGATTAACTGAGAGAAGGAATGCAAAATGGCGGATAGCGTTACGGCGGGAGCATCGGTCTACGAGCAGTATTCATACGAGGACTATGTAATAAACTCGCGCAGGCCGAGCAGTACGCTGGGCAAAAACGACTTTCTCAAGCTGCTGTCCGCGCAGCTGCAATATCAAGACCCGCTAGAGCCCGTCAAGGACAGCGACTTCGCGGCACAGCTCGCGCAGTTCTCGTCGCTCGAGCAGATGCAGAACCTGAATACCACAATGGAGGCGTTCCGCTACTACAGCCTGGTGGGGCAGTACGTGCTTTCGGAGTACAAAAACGAGAGCGGCGCCGACGTGGTAGTGGCCGGCATAGTGGACAGGGTTATAACGGGCGGCGACGACACGCTCATACAGATAGGCGACAACCTCGTAAAGGCGTCCACTGTGACGCAGGTGTACGACAGGGAGCTGTTCTCCGCCGAAAACCCGCTTGTGGAGGCGTCGCGCCTGATTGGCAGGTCCGTGAGGGCGCGCCTGCCCGGCCCCGTGGGCGAGGACGGCGAGCCCGGCGCGGCGGTGGAGGTCTCGGGCACGGTCACGCGCGTCACGGTAGAGGACGGCGCGGCGGTGGCGTACTTGGAATCGAAGTCGGACGACGGCGATGTCACGTCCGCAAAGGCTCCTGTCTCGGGCATTTACGACATATACTAAAAAAACACTTGTTTTTTCCAAAAAACAGTATATACTAGTCAGCATAATTTTGGAGGTACGGTTTTTATGATGCGATCGCTTTACTCCGGCATATCCGGACTAAAGAACCACCAGACGAGAATGGACGTAATAGGCAACAACATAGCAAACGTGAACACGGCGGGCTTCAAGGCGAGCCGCACGATATTCCAGGACATATACAGCCAGACGTCCCGCAGTGCTGCGGCGCCCGTAGTGGGCGGCGCCGGCGGCACGAACCCCATGCAGATAGGACTGGGCGTAAAGCTGGCCACAATAGACGTTTTGCACACCCCCGCCGCCATACAGCGCACCGACAGGGAACTCGACGCCATGATAGAGGGCGACGGTTTCTTCGCCGTGAGCGAGACGGCGGATGCTGTGGGGGATACAGCCATATACTACACGCGCGCGGGCAACTTCTACCTCGACTCCGACGGAAACCTTGTGACGGCCAGCGGTATGTATGTCCGCGGCGTGATGGGAGACGGCAGCGTGGTTGACATTCCGGACGGAGAAATTGACGAGGCGAGCTTAGGCACAATCATAATAACGCCCGGTACATACAGCAGCATTGCAATCGACCCGAGCGGCGTCATTCAGGGGATAGACGCGGCTACCGGCGCGAAAGTACAGATAGCCGCCATAGCCGTCGCCACTTTCATCAACCCCTCGGGACTTGAGAAAATGGGAGACAGCCTCTATGCCGCAACGCCGAACTCCGGAGCGGTGGGGGGCGATCCCACGGCGCCTATGTACTACCAGGCGGGGACGAACGGGGCGGGAAAGATAAATCCCGGCGGGCTTGAGATGTCGAATGTGGACATCGCCACGGAGTTCACGGACATGATAGTCACGCAGCGCGGGTTCCAGGCAAACTCGAGGATAATAACGGTGTCGGACACGCTGCTCGAAGAGCTCGTGAACCTGAAGCGGTAGGATACGTCATGGTATTGGTAACAAGAATAAATAAAGTCGAGCAGTTCTATGTCAACGAGGACATGATAGAGTTCATAGAGGAGACTCCGGATACCGTCATATCGCTCAATACTGGCAAGAAAGTCGTAGTGATGGAGGCGGCGGAGACTGTCATCTCCAGGATACGAGAGCAGAAGGGCATGATAATGCGCGCGATAGCCGAGGGCAGCCCGCGCGTTCGCCGTGACATAATACAATGACGCCGAGAGCCCGCAGGCCAAAGGGCGGGCGCGCATACAGAGCCTGAGAAGGAGAGATGAGTCCATTTGGAAATAACCACGCTATTAGGAATGATACTCGGCGTCGCCGCAATTATAAGCTGCCTGTTGATGGGCGGCGCGACGCTGGGCGCCTATTACGACTTGGCGTCCGTGATCATAGTCTTAGGGGGCGTAATAGCCTCTACCGTGGTCTCGTACCCGCTTAGCACGCTCAAGAGCCTTGTAAAAGTCATAGCGATAGCGTTCAAAAAGCAGGACATAGACTTGACAAAAGACATCGACATGATGATAGAGGTCGCCAACGTGGCAAGGCGCGAGGGCATATTGGCCTTGGAAGAGACCGTCAACGAGATGGAGGATCCATTCTTCAAAAAGGGCATCATGCTCATCATCGACGGCTCGGAGCAGGAACTGGTCAGGGGCATAATGGAGACGGAGCTGTCCTTTATAAAGGACAGGCACAGCACCGCCCAGGCCGTCTTACTCCAGATGTCGTCATACTCCCCGGCATACGGTATGATAGGCACGCTCATCGGTCTGATAAATATGCTCGGAGCGCTCACGGAAATGGACTCGTTGGGGCCGAACATGGCCATTGCGCTCGTCACCACATTCTACGGCGTCATACTTGCAAACCTCATCTTCACGCCGCTCGGCAAAAAGCTCAAAGCTATAGGCGACGACGAGATACTCCGCAAGGAGCTGCTGCTCGAGGGCATGCTGTCCATCCAGGACGGCGAGAACCCGAGGCTCATCAGGGAGAAACTCAACTCGTTCATCTCCAACGCGCAGATATCCGCCGCGGGATCGAATACAAAGGCGGGCGGAGATTCCTCCGGTTCGGCGAGATAAAAAAGGGGGGAGACAGATGGCGGCTCCTAGGCGCAGGCAATCGGCGAGCGAAGACGAGGGCGGCGGCGCAAACTGGATGGATACATACGGCGATTTAGTTACGCTGCTGCTGTGTTTTTTCGTGCTGCTCTTCTCGTTTTCGAGCGTGGACGCCAAGAAGTGGGAGGCTCTCGTAGGGGCGTTCTCCGGTTCCACGGCGGTCGCCATCCCGGGTCTCACGCCGGAACAGGTGATAGAAAAGCCGATAACGCTCATAGCGCGCAGTTCCGGCGACCAGATAATGAAAAACAAGGAAGACGGCGAAGACGGAGACGACGGCGAGGGCGAATACGTCAACAAGGACGCGTACCTCAATTGGATAGAGCTTCAAAAAAGGCTAAGCGAGTTCTTGGAATCTAACCGGCTGTCCATCAAGATGGTGGGCGACAGGGACAGGTACTCCGTGACGCTGAGCGTGGGGGACAATGTGTTCTTCAACTCGGGTGATGCCAGCCTGTTGCCGGAGGCGCTGACCGTGCTCGACAAGCTCACGGAGTTCCTGAAGGACAACGAGTACAGATACGTGATGGTGACCATTGAGGGACACACGGACAATGTCCCCATAAATACTTCCCAGTATCCCAGTAACTGGGAGCTGTCCTCGCTCAGGGCGGTAAACACGCTCCACTATATAGCTGATAAGGGCATACTCGATCCCGACAAGCTGTCCGTGTCGGGGTACAGCGAGTACCACCCCGTCGATACGAACGACACCGAGGCGGGAAAGGCGGCAAACAGGCGCGTCGACTTTGTCATCCAAGGCGTGACGGAGTTTGAAACCGAGATCGATTAAGAAATCTGTGAGGTTACTATGAACAAGAAAACGCTTCTCATATTGGTGGCAGCTGTCGTTATCGTGGCGGGCGGTTTGTATATTTTCGTGTTCAGCTCGCCCGACGGCGAAAAGCCGCCGGTGCGCGCAGAATACTGGCCTGACGATTTTATTATTGTCAATGTACTCGACTCTACTTATCTGCTCAAAGCGGGCATTGTGCTCGTTGTGGACGACGAGGGCATCTTGGATAGCCTGGCGGCCGACAATATGCGCATAAGGGATACGCTCAATGCCGTGATGAGCTCCGTTGACTTGGATACGCTGCTCGACGTGAGCGCGAGGGACTATGTCAAGGGCCTGTTGGCTGACGCCGTGAACGAGCGGCTTGAGATCACGAACGTGATAGATATCTATTTCAGCGAATACGTTATTCAATAAAATGCGTTAAAACTATTCAAGAAAGGGCGTGGCGTGGAGTTGCCCGATATACTGTCGCAGGCGGAGATAAGCGAGCTCTTGGGCGCGTTGGAGTCCCCGGAACCCGAGGCCGCCGAGGAGGCGCGCACAGGCGCCGTAAAGGCGTATGATTTTAGGAGCGCCGATAAATTCCCCAAAGAGCAGATGCGGACGTTCAACATTATATTCACGGCATTTGCGCAGCTGTTCGCCAACAGGCTGTCGAGTATCTTGCGCGCCTCCGTGGACTGCGAGCTCGCCGCTGTTGAGGAGTGCTCGTTTGCGGAATTTTCCAACTCGCTGCCGTCTCCCGTGATTTTGGCGGTCTATAAAGCGCCGCCAATGGTAGGCTCGCAGCTGATCAAGATAACGCCGGACGTGGCGTATATCTTCATCAGCAGGCTGTTTGGAGGGGTCAGTTCCGGCGACGCGGACGCAAAGCAGTTCACGGAGATTGAGCTCGCGCTGCTCGAGCGCGTGCTGCGGGGCTCGGCCAGCGTATTCAACGAGGCGTGGGAGAAAGTGCTGCGCATGAATATGCAGATAGAGCGCATGGAGACCTCCCCGCAGTTCGCGCAGATAGTATCTATGAACGAGCCCGTGGCCGTGGTGGACTTTGCGCTGAAAGTGGGGGGAGAGAGCGGCGTCATAAGCCTGTGCGTCCCGCACACGTCCATAGAGCCCATAGCCAAGCAGCTAAATACGCGTCTGTGGTATTCCTCCAGCGCACAGGACGACGTCAGCACGTCGCGCAACCCGGAGGTAATCAGCCGCAAACTCTCATACGCGCCCGTGCCCATCTCGGCGTATTTTGACAGCACTAACGCCACCGTGTCGGATATACTCAACCTGTGCGTGGGCGATGTCATACAACTCAACCACAAGTCCGGAGATCCGGTGACCGTAAAGGTCTCGCATATACCGAAGTTCAAAGCACAGGTCGGCGCCCGGAAGTCCAAGCGCGCGCTTCAAATCACGGAGATCATCAAGGAGGACGAAAATGAGCGAGAATGACATGATTGACGGTATAGGCGGCGCGGACGAGTTCCCCACGGATCCGGAGGCGGAGGGCGCAGGGGAAGGGCAGCCGATATATTCCGGCGTTTTCGACAACATCGACAACGAAGAAGGGTACGCCCCGTCACCCGTACCCGAATCGGAAA
>JAITEC010000105.1 GCA_031282225.1 Oscillospiraceae bacterium
AATGCGAAATTTAACAATTTTTGCTCCGTCGCACGGGGCGCACTCCTACGCAAAAATTCATTTCGCCGTCGGCGAAAAGGACGAAAGTGCACAAACGGCCGCAAACGAATTTATTCCTAATGACTATAGGTTGATATTCTGTGATTGCAACATGAGCGAAGAAGAGAGGGATATTATCATTGCGGACTACCATAATATCGAAAGCAATAAAAATCATTATTTAAATACTAGGCATCTGTATGATAATCAGCAGCAGAATGAAATGCGGGCGCCCGCCGGTTCTATTAGCGCCGGCACGTCAAGCAATGAGGCTCGATCCCAAATACAGCAGGAGTCAAAAACGCGCAAATGTCTCTTGCTAAGAATAGTGTTCCACTCAAAAAAACCCTGATTTCACACCATTGGCCACGGGTGTAAATAAAAATAGTAGGTAATCAGGACGGGCACGTACGAAGGGGGAGTCGGTACCACGAGAGCCCACCTTCAATTATCGCGCCCGTGTGCGTGCCGCTTTCCATCTGTATGCCCCCTTGTTGTCATGCCCCGAGTATAGCACATTGTGCGCGGGCATTCAACGCTTAGAAGTAGATGTACCGCGGGACGCTTGGCCACCGTGCGCTTGACAGGGATCTACCGTTATGGTATATTTGTCCATGGCAAAAAGTGCAAAGGCGCACGCCCATTACGGACGTGCGCCTGTTTTTTGGAGGTGATTGCATTGCCGAAAGAAGCGGTCCCCGTCCAGCCACTGTTTCTCGTCAACACGACAAGGTACTATAAGAAAATAGTCCCGGACACGCCGTTTGTGCACTTCTACTCTTTTATCGCCGATGCGGATCGCACGGAGGAGAGCTCTGCGCTGCCCGACGGGTGCGCCGATATGATGTTTACGTTTTCGGGAAACCGCGCCGAGGGGCGCCTTTACGGGTTCGTCACGAAACGCGACCGTTTCGACTTCCCGCGCGGGGAGGAGTGTTTCGGGGTGCGATTCAAGCCCGGATACCTGCCGGAGCGATTGGACGTGTCGCTGACTGAAATTGTGAACAGGAGCCTGGACATCGCCGGAGTGCCCGGGGGAGGGGCGCTTATCGAGGAACTGGCGGAGGCGGGAGGCTTCGAGGCGCGCGCGGAACTCTTGCAGGGCTATATAGGCGGGCGGTGGAGGGCGCACGGGTTGCTGCGGCAGTTTATCGCAGAGGTAGAGATGCGCAGCGGCGCCGTCCGCGTGTCCGAGTTGGAAGAAAAAACGCTGTACTCCGCGCGATACATAAACCGCGTGTTCGACGACAACCTCGGACTGTCGCCAAAGGCGTTCGCCCGGTGCGTGCGATTCCAGCAGATCATCGGCGCCATGAACAGCGCCAGCAAACCGAGGCTGGCGGAGCTATCGGCAGACGCGGGCTATTACGACCAGCCGCACTTCACGCGCGAGTTCAAGGAGATGACGGGCATGACCCCGCGCGAGTACTTCGCCGCTGTCGACATTGAGCGGTATAACGAAAAATTCGTATATGTGTGACAAAATGAAATTATAGCTCGAGGCTCGCCTGGGCGTTGAGCGACATATCGGCGCGAGTTCCCGCCAGGAATTCATAGTACCCTTGGCAGCCGATCATCGCGGCATTGTCGCCGCAGAGGGCGGCGGGCGGCATGTACAGGGAGCGCCCGCACTCAAGAGCCGCCCTCTCGAAGTCCTTGCGGATGCGCGCGTTGGCGGCCACGCCGCCGGCTATGGCGATATTCCCGTAGCCAAGCAGCCGCGCCGCACTCATAACGCGCGGGACGAGCGCGTCGCTTATCGCAGCGGACAGCGAGGCGGCGAGAGACGGCTTGTCCATCTGTTCCCCCCGCGCGCGCGCGCCGTTTATGATGTTGATGGCGGCGGACTTGACTCCGGAAAACGACATATCGTACGCGCTGCCCTCAATGGCCGCGCGGGGAAGCTTGTACGCGCGGTCGTTGCCCGAGCGCGCGAGTTCGTCCAGTAGCGCCCCGCCGGGATACCCCAACCCGAGCGCGCGGGCGACCTTGTCAAAGCACTCGCCTGCGGCGTCGTCGCGCGTCCTGCCGACAACGCGTATATCCGTGTAGCCTCGCACGTCGGCGATCAAGCTGTTGCCGCCGGACACTATGAGGCACACGAACGGCGGGGCGAGTTCCGGAAACGCTATATAGTTTGCCGCAATATGACCCGCGATGTGGTGGACCGGCACGAGCGGGACGCCGAGCGAAAACGCGGCGCCCTTCGCGAAACTGACGCCTGCCAAGAGCGCGCCGATGAGCCCCGGAGCGTATGTCACGGCAATGGCGCCGATATCCCCGCGCCCGACGCCGGCGCGCCGCAGGGCGAGATCCGCCAGACCCGTTATGGCCTCGACGTGCGCGCGGGACGCTATCTCCGGCACTACGCCGCCGTACAGCGCGTGCCTGTCGCACTGGGAGAGGATCTCGTCGGACAGGACGCACCGCCCGTCGCGGGTCACGGCTGCGGCGGTCTCGTCGCACGATGTTTCAAATGACAGTATCAGCATAATAGGCGCATTACCAATCTCCAATGTCGCCGCGCCGCGGCGCGATCGATTTCTCCATCAACACGGCGTCCCCGCCGGGCGACGCGTAGTAACCGGCGCGCAAACCTACGGTGATAAAGCCGCGGTTGCGGTAGAATTCCAGCGCTGCGGCGTTGTCCGCGCGCGCCTCCAGCAGCACTCTACTGGCGCCGGACTCGCACGCCCGCGCCTGCGCGTCGCCCAGCAGCATGGAACCCACGCCCCGTCCCCGCGAGCCCTCCGCCACGGCTATCCTCAAAATTTCCGCCCAGTCGGGGTAATACCGCGTGACTGCGTATCCCAGCACGCGCGCGCCGTCCGCTGCCAGCATGAAGCGCGATTGTGGCGCCTGCGTCTCCTCCAGGAGCGAGTTATATGTCCAAGGCTGCGAAAAGGCCGCGCGCTCAATCTCCAAAACCGCGCCAATGTGCTCGCTCGCCGCGCGGACGATGCGCGTCATTTCGCGTCGTACCAGCTCTTGCCGGCACGCGCCTGCGCCACAAGGGGGACAGACAGGCTCGCCGCGCCCTCCATCGCCTCGCGCAAGAGTTCTGTCGTGGCGGCGGCCTCGCTCTCTGGGCACTCGACGATAAGCTCGTCGTGTACCTGGAGTATGAGCTTGGCTCGCATATTGCGCGCGGATATGCGCCGCGCCGTGTCTATCATGGCCAGCTTGATTATGTCCGCCGCCGCGCCCTGTATAGGCATGTTCAGCGCCACGCGCTCGCCGAACATCCGCGTATTCCTGTTTGAAGATTTCAGCTCCGGAAGCATGCGCCGCCTGCCGAACATGGTAGTGACGTATCCGTCGCGGTTTGCCCTGTCCACTATGTCCTTCATGTAGGCGCGCACCCCGCTGAAATTCTCGAGGTAACTGTCTATATAGGATTGCGCTTCTTTTACTGGCACGCCTATGTCGCTCGCGAGCGAATAGGCAGATATGCCGTACACGATGCCGAAATTAACCGCCTTTGCCCTTCTCCGCTGGAGGGCCGTCACGCTCTCGGGCGGTACGCCGAAGACTTGGCTCGCGGTCTCCGCGTGGATATCCCCGCCGGAGTTGAACGCCTGAGTCATGCGGCTGTCGCCGGCTATGTGCGCCAAGATCCTCAGCTCTATCTGCGAGTAGTCGGCATCGACGAGCATATTTCCGTCTCCGGCCACGAACATCCGGCGCAGTTGCTCGCCCTGCCCGGTCCTGACAGGTATGCTTTGGAGGTTGGGCCTGACGGACGACAGTCTGCCTGTGGCCGCAACGGTCATTTGGAAGCTCGTGTGTACGCGGCTATCCGCGTCGGCGTCACGGAACAGCGCGTCGGTATATGTGGATTTCAGTTTCGAGAGTAGGCGGTGGTTTTTAATGAGGTCAATTATGGGGTGCTTGTCGGCGAGGCCGTCGAGCACCTCCGCGCTTGTAGAAAAACCTGTTTTGTTCTTTTTAGGCGCCGGCAGCTTTAGCACGTCGAAGAGGATGCGGCCGAGCTGCTTGGGGGAGTTGATGTTAAAGCTCTCCCCGGCCTGCGCGTAGATAAGACCCTCAATGGCGCGCATCGACTCCGCCAGGGCGTCGCCGTATGCCCGCAGTGCATCCTTGTCTACCATGAAGCCGACGCTCTCCATATCCGCCAGCACGGAACACAGCGGCATATCTATGTCCCTGTACACGCGCGTCAAGCCGCCGTCATCCAACAGGCGGGGGAGGACGGCGCTTAAATCGCGCGTCTGCGCGGCCGAATGCGCGAGACGCGAGGCGAGCGTGTACGAGCCTCCACTGTCCGCTCGCTCCCCGCCGTCGAACAGCGTGGACTGCTCGGGGGGCGCGCCGACGTCCTCTGGCGGCGGCGCGCTGCCTAAATAGCGCATCGCCAGCCGCTCAAGATCGTAAGATGCCTCCGTGGGCGACAGCAGGTACGCTGCCAGAGCTACGTCGAACTCCCAACCGCCGGACGTTATGCCGAGGGCGCTTAATTTGCGCATGGTGTCTTTGACGTTGTGCCCGGACTTGCGTATGCCGACACCGAATATCTCGGCGAGCGCCTGCCCGTACCATTGGGCATCGGAGGATTTCAGTATAAACACGTCTCCGGAGCCGTCCGCCAGAGCTATGGAGTCCAGTTCCGGAGACACGCTCACCGACACGAGCGGGGACGCGCGCAACCGACGGAGCATGGCGGACGCCTCCTCGGGCGTGGCAACGCGCCTTTGGACAAACGAGCCGGACGGCACGCCCGGCGGGGAGGCGAGCCCCAGCTTTTCCGAGAACGAGTGGAACTCCAGTTTTTGGAACAAGCCGCGCAGCGCGTCGTTGTCGGGCTGCGCCAAGAGCACGCCGCCGGGCGTGAATTCAATTGGCGCGTCGCACCGTATCTCTGCGAGCCAATATGACATGAAAGCCGAATCGCGCCCGTCCGCCAGCAGCTTTCGGACGCGCTCTTTTATGTCCAGTGAGCCCAAGTCCCCATATATGCGCTCTATCCCGCCGTAGCGGCGAACGAGATCCGTGGCGGTCTTTTCGCCCACGCCCGCCACGCCGGGTATGTTGTCGGAGGGGTCGCCCATGAGCGCCTTGAGGTCTACGATCCTTTTGGGTTCAAATCCGTATTCGTCCATAAATGCGCGCTCGGTATAGTCAAAAGTCTCATTTTTGCCGGCGCGCGTTTTTACGTGCTTGACCGTGGTGCGCGGGGAGATGAGCTGGAAGATGTCGCGGTCGCCCGTCACTATGACGCAGTCCCAGCCGCCGGCGCCCTCACATTGCCTGGCCATGGCGCCTATCAGGTCGTCCGCCTCCCATCCGGGCAGCTCGCGGCGCTCTATGCGCATGGCGTCGAGCACGCTTTTTATAATGGGCATTTGTTCCGCGAGATCATCCGGCATTTTGGCGCGCTGCGCCTTGTAACCCGTGTATCGCTCGTGCCGGAACGTGGGGCCTGGGAGGTCGAACGCCACGCAGAGCGCGTCGGGGGCGTCGTCACGCAATAGTCTTTGGAGCATAGCGACAAAGCCATAAACGGCATTTGTGGGCGTACCGTCGCTGGCGGACAGCCCGCGCACGCCGTAGTACGCCCTGTTGGCGATGCTGTTGCCGTCTATGACCATCAGCTTCATGCGGCGCTCATCCCACGGTGCGCATTGAAAACTCGGATCTGTCGGGGGCGTAGATACTCCTTATATCCGCGCCCAAGCCGCGCAATTTACCCACGATGTCCTCGTAGCCGCGCTCTATATACTCAACGCCCTCAATCTCCGTGACCCCTCCGGCGCACAGCCCCGCTATAACCAATGCCGCGCCGGCGCGCAGATCGCACGACTTCAGCGGCGCGCCCGTGAGCGCCGCAACGCCCTCGATTATGGCAGTCCTGCCGCCCACTTGTATGTTCCCGCCCATTTTTGCCAGTTCCCCGACATACTTGAAGCGGTTGTCCCACACGCCCTCCGTGACGACGCTTGTCCCCTTAGCGAGGCACAGGACAGCGGACAGCTGCGGCTGCATGTCCGTGGGGAAGCCGGGATACGGCAGGGTTATCACGTTAGTTCTGCGCAGCGGCGCCTCCCGCGTTACCACTACGGCGTCGTCGCCCTCAAAGACCTCTACGCCCATCTCCCGGAGTTTTCCGGATATGCTTGCCAGATGCTTTGGGATCACGTTTTTAACGGCGACGCTGCCCCCTGTGCCCGCCGCCGCCGCCATATATGTCCCGGCCTCTATCTGGTCGGGTATTATTGAGTACGATCCGCCAGCCAGGCGGCGCACGCCGTTGATCTTTATGATATTTGTCCCGGCACCCCTGACGTCCGCTCCCATGGAGTTCAAGAAACTTGCCAAATCGACGATGTGAGGCTCTTTGGCCGCGTTTTCGATAACGGTGCGCCCCTGCGCGAGAACTGACGAGAGAATGATATTTATGGTGGCTCCTACGGAGACAATGTCAAAATATATCGTGGCGCCCGAGGCGCGCCCTGCGGTCTCGGCGGAGACAATCCCGTTTTTTATGCCCACGGACGCGCCCATCGCCGCGAAACCTTTTATGTGCTGGTCTATAGGCCGCACCCCGCCGAAATTGCACCCGCCGGGCATCGCTATGCTCGCCTTGCCGTACCTGCCGAGCAGCGCTCCGAGCAGGTAGTATGAAGCGCGGATCCTGCGCATGTCGTCGAACGTGGCCTGGGTGCCGTTTATATTTGAACAGTCTATCTCAACGGCGCTCTTGTTTACGACATTGACTTTTGCGCCCATTTGCCTGAGGATTCCGAGCAGCATTGTCACATCCGATATGCGGGGTATGTTCTCTATCCGGCACTGCCCGTCCACGAGCAGAGCCGCCGGAATGATCGCCACGGCCGCGTTCTTAGCGCCGCTGACCTCCAGTTCCCCGAATAGCGGCTTGCCGCCGTTAATGACATATTTTGTCATCGGTATACGTACACCCTCTCCGTTTTTATGACCGTGCTGCTTTGCCGCGTCCCGTAATAAAACTGTAACATATCTTAACCATTTTGACAAGCCCTTTACAGAAAAAATATTAATCATTTACAAATATTTGAAACCGCAGATAATATTATGCCAAATTGAAACTAATTTTATGCGCTGACGGCCCGCTCTATCGCTCCGGATCCGGAATACACGAAGTATTCCCCCGTATTCGAGACAACGCGCCAGCCCGGGCTGAGTTCCCCTGTCCCCGCTGCGTTGACGTTAAACTGATACCCGGCGTCCACGCCAGTTATCGCGCCGCATGGTATCCCCTCGGATTTTACGTACGCGAGGAAGCCCAGCAAGGCGTCCGCGACGCCGGATATGGAGTCGCCCGTTGTGTCCCGCGCCGGATAGGAGCGCCTTCCGGAGACGCCGGCGAGGCTGCCGTTTTTGAAATCAAAACGTATTTGGCAGTTGAAGACGGGCGCGTCCTCAAACATGCATATTGCGTACGCCGTATCTCCGTCCCGAGAAACGGAGGGCGCCGCCGTTTCTATCCCCATGGCGCGCAGGAGGCGCCGCGCGGACGACTCGGCGTCCGCTGCCGCCGGCGCCGCCGGGAGCAGCTCAATGATAAACTCCCCCCTGCCGTTGAACGATGCGGTCCCGAGTTCGCTCTCGTAGCGTGAGATGTTGCCCGCGCCCGTCTTCTCGCACGCTCCCAGCACCGCTTGCGCCACGGCGTCCTCTCCTGACTCGTCACGGCGCGCCTCACCGGCGGCCAGGCGCAGAGGATCCCCTATGGCGGACGGGCTCAGGCTTATGCCGTTGCCGCGCATTATGGCGCATAGATCCCCTATCATCTCCCTGTGGGCGGATATCTCTCCCGCCTCGCCCCATGCGTACGTGGCTATCAGGAAGACATTGATAAGCGCCAATGCGACTATAACGAGGTTTTTTATCTTACCGGCGCTCATCCCTTAAATACCACCCATTCCGGCGCCATCAGTTCGCCTCCGGAGTCGAAGTAGCACAGCCGGAATTCGCCTCCGGCCGCTGCGTATGCCTGGAGTTCCGGCAGCAGCGGGATCGCCTGGCCGGTTATCGCGTACTGCCGGAACTCCAGCGCCATCGCGGTCACCGCGCCGCCTTCCACGGTCGCCTCGACGGCGTTCCCGCCCGTATGCACGATGCCGCCCGCTATGCCGTAGGCGAACGACACGTCATACGCGTCCGGATGCGTCTGTGTGACGCCTGTGAGAACGAGGCCGGCATCCCCGCGGACTGCGGCCAAAATGCTGTCAGCGGCGGCGCGTGCCGCCGTGACGGCAGCGGCCGCCCCGCGTTCGCGCGCGGCGGCGGGTCGTTCGACGGCTGCCGTGCGCCTGTATACCGCGTTGCCG
>JAITEC010000212.1 GCA_031282225.1 Oscillospiraceae bacterium
CAACTCTATCCCTATGACGGCGGGCGCCCCGCCCTGCGCGCCCGCCGCCGGCGGCGGCACGCGTTCGGGAGCGGCAGCGGGCGGCGGCGCGGGCGCCTCCGGTTCTGGCACAGGGCTCACAACGGCAGCGGGCGGCGGCTCACCTGCCACGTATCCGCCGGACGGCTCCTCCGCTCCGCCGCCGCCTCCCGTGTCCCCTGCCTCTTCGGACACGTCCGGTCCTCCGGATTCACCCAATGCCTGCCCGCCCTCGGCCGACGCGTTTACGCTTATATGCACAGACTGCCCGGCAAACCGAGCCGTGATAACCGTCGCGCCCTCTTCATGCGCCGTGATCGTGCCGCCGCCGTCAACAGTAGCTATGCTCTCGTCCCGGCTGCTCCACTCGATTTCCGCACTCTCGGCAATAACGGCGTCCGCCGCCCTTACGCGCACCTCGCTGCGGAACGCGCTGCCCACCTCCAGTTCCAGCGCAGAGACATCGGCCGTCAGCGTCGGGGCGCCGCCGAGCGTAACCTCAATGCTGTGTATCCACTTCGCGCTCTCAGACGCGGTGCGCGTGACGGCATCAGTCTGACCGTATACGAGACGGAAGCGCGTCGCGGCGTTAAGATCCATATAGTCCGAGCCGAAAGAAGCTCCCGCCAGCGCGCGCCTCCAGTCGTCCGCAAGCGCAATCACCGTTGGGACCGGGACGCCGTCAGAAACGGCGTACTCGTTGCCCTCCCCCATATCGTAGTCGAAGTTGTCCGGAAGGGAATAGTAGCAGTAGCGCCTCGTATCGATAAGCGATGCCTTTGTCATTGAATTGTAGTACCCGCCCTCCTTGTCGTTCGTCCAAAAATTAAAGGACTGCACGCTTCCGAGGTCAATACCGGAGGCCTCTACAATATCCGACAGACGCACGCCGGCGACGTGGTCTATGACGACGGAGGGCATATTGTCTATGGCCGTGTAATCGGCGTACACAACGTCCATCGACCACAGCTCGTCCACCGTGAACACCGCTTTCTCGTAGTACGGGCCGCCGAAGTATCCAACCGTGACCGTAAGCGTGTCTGCCGCTAGATCGGCGGCGCGCGCGTGGCACGTGAACATGATGACGGCCGCCGGCAACAAGATGCGCCTCATAACCGCAGCGAGCCTTTTCATATGTGGCACCGACAAGCTCCCTCCCCCGCCGTTTCCGCTTCTTCCCGCATTATACTGCATCCGGCACGGGAATTCAACGGTTTGTGCCGATTGTGCGCTTTATTGCGCTTTATTCGCATTGCGTGATTGCAAGCGCCGGTACTTTGTGGTATGCTGGTCGAAAATCTTTGAGATGGCAAAGCGACGGGCGGTATGCGCGCAGGCAAGTAATGGAAGGCGGGCGACAGGGGCGGCGTGACAAAGTACATAATCAAGCGAATACTGATGATAGTCCCGATCGTATTGAGCGTTATTTTTGTCCTGTTCATCATGCTGTATTTCCTTGCGGGCTCCAGCATAAGGCAGATGCCGGTATTCGGGGGTGGCGACGCGTTGGATTCGGCATTCGCGTTTTTTAACGCCGGGGACAATTTTATCACAAAGTACATCCGCTACTGCTACAACATACTCATAAAGCTCGATTTTGGGAAGGGCGGTATCGGCATCGGCCTGATGCGCACGCTTAAATACCGGATCCGCAATACGCTGCTCCTCTTGGGAAGCGGCATAGGGACCATGCTGGTTGCCGGCATTCCGGCCGGCGTTTACGCCGCTGTGCATAAGAACCGTTTCAGTGACAGGATCATCAATGTCGTGACGCTGCTCCTGTCCGCCATTCCCAACTTTTCCACGGCGTTCCTGCTCTCGCTTGTCTTTGCGGTGTACCTGAGGATCATACCGGTGGCCGTCAGCTACACGTCCCCCGGGGCGTTCTTCCTGCCGGCGCTGACTATCGCCATAGGCGGCATCGCGTCGTTCGCGCGCATGGTGCGCACGTGCATGATCGAGACACTCGAACAACCCTATATCATCGCGTTGCGTTCCAAAGGCCTGAATGAAACCGGCGTCGTCTACACTCACGCGCTGAAAAACGCGCTCGTCCCTGTAGTCTCGGATCTCGGGGGGCTTGTATCCCGTCTCCTTCTCGGGACGCTTGTCGTCGAGCATTTTTTCAGCGTCCCGGGCCTCGGTTCGCTCATGATGGCCTCGGTCAGCTCTCGGGATCACAACACGATACTCGGCTGCACCGCGATCCTGACGGTCATCTTGACGGCCACAAATATAGCGGCCGACATTTTGTACGCTTTTCTCAACCCTCGGATCAGGCTGATGTACGCCGGGAAAAAGCGCCGGGAAACGGACGGTGAGCGCTCTTGAATACCACTTCTAACATCTGGTTCGATTTCTTGCGAAAGCTGTGCAAAAACAGGGCCGCAGTCGCCGGATTCTTCGTTTTTTTATCCATCTGTATTGCCTGCGCCCTCGCTCCATATTTGACAAAATGGGATTATTTCTCCATAGACACGACCATTGTCCACGCTGCGCCCTCGCGAGAACACATCCTGGGCGCCGACAATCTCGGCAGGGACATCTTCTCGCGGCTTCTCTACGGCGGCAGGGTCACGCTGAGGATCGCCCTGGTCTCCACGTCCCTGGCGGCGGCGGTTGGCTGCGCCGCAGGACTCATCGCGGGATATTTCAGGGGTCGCGCCGACTTTTTCATTTCGCACCTGCTGGATATGCTCGCGTCTATCCCGGTGTTTATGCTGATAATCGTCACGGAAGCGTCGCTCGGGTGGGGGCGCGGCTACTTTATGTATGCGCTGGCCGCCGCCGCTGTTCCGCAATTCGCTATGCTCGTGCGCGCATCCGCCATGAATATAATGGGCTGTACGTATATTGAAGCCGCGCGCGCGCTGGGAGTCCGTCACGACAAGATAATACGCAGGCACGTGCTGCACAATATAGCCCCACCGCTTATAATCCGTTTTACAAGCGGCATCACTGAAGCGCTGGTCATCTGCACCATCATGGGTTATCTCGGTGTAGGCATAAATCCACCGACGCCGGAATGGGGAGCGCTTGCGTACACAGGCAAAGCGTTTACAAGGTCGCACCCGCTCCTGATAATTTTGTCGAGCGCCGCCATCGCCGTCTGCGTGATCTCCGTCAGCCTTTTTGGCGACGGGCTGCGCGACGCGCTTGACCCCAGGGAATAAATGCATTCGTTTGTAAATGGAGACGGAGAAGTGAGAGAAGACGGCGGATCTGAGATACTCCTCGATGTCATGGGCCTCGACGTTTCTTTCCAGACGCGCCGGGGCGACGTGAGGGCCGTGAACGGTATAAGCTACTGCGTGCGCAGGGGAGAAGCCCACGGTCTCGTCGGGGAATCTGGCGGGGGGAAAAGCGTCGGGGTCCACGCTATCATGGGTCTGCTCGGGACTTCCTCCAGAGTCAACGCCGGGAGCGCGCTTTTTGAAGGGCGGGATATACTCAGGCTGAAAAAGGGAGAGCTCGCATCGCTTCGCGGCCGCGAAATCAGCATGATATTCCAAAACCCCTCGTCCTATTTAGATCCCGTCTTTACTATCGGATCCCAGATGATCGAGACGATCCGCGCTCACGATAGGAGCATATCGAAGGGTGCGGCGAGATCGCTGTCCGAGGATATGCTTTGGGAGGTAGGTATCCGCGATCCGGAGCGCAGGATGCGTCAATATCCGTTCGAGCTCTCCGGCGGGATGAGCCAGCGCGTCATGATAGCTATCGCACTGCTGTGCAAGCCAAAGCTTCTCATAGCGGACGAGCCCACTACTGCGCTAGACGTCACCACTCAGGCGCAAATAATACGTCTCCTGAAAAATCTCCAAAGCCGTAGCGGCATGGCAATGCTCTACATAACCCACAATTTCGGGATCGTCGCCGAGCTCTGTGACAGGGTGTCGGTCATATGCGGTGGTTATATCGTGGAGCAGGGATCCACCGACGACATATTCTACGGTGCCGCGCACCCATATACGCAGGCGCTGCTCAAACTCATACCGCGCATAGATTCCCCAAAAAATGAGCCTGCGCCTTCTATCGGAGGGCCGCCGGTCGATTCCGTATCGCTTCCGAAAGGCTGCGTCTTTCGGAAACGGTGCCCTTTCCGCATGGATATCTGCAGCCGGGACTTCCCACCGCGGATCAATTTGGCCCCGTATCACAGCGCAAATTGCTGGCTATTGGAGTTGGGCAAGGAGCTACCGGGAGATGGACAAAATGGGTGACACGCCACTGCTGAAAATAGAAAAATTGAAAAAGTATTATGAAATCCGAAATAAGGCCCGCGGAAAGTCGATACTCCGGGCCGTGGACGGCGTCAGCCTGAATATCGGGCGCAGGGAGACGCTCGGGCTCGTCGGCGAGTCTGGATGCGGGAAAACGACCCTCGGCAGGGCAATTCTCCGCCTGACGGAACCGGACGGCGGCTCTATTACATACGACGGCAGGGATATCACCCATATCAATATGTTCCCATACAGGTCGAGGATGCAGATAGTATTCCAAGACCCCTCCGACTGCCTGGACCCCCGCTGCCGCATCGGGGACATAATTGCCGAAGGCGTTGACGCAAAGGCGCCCAAACTCTCAAAATCCGAGCGGAGGGACATGATATACGGCCTTCTTGAAACCGTCAGCCTCGCCCCGGACTGCGCCCATCGCTATCCCCATGAATTATCCGGAGGGCAGCAGCAACGCGTCGGTATCGCGAGGGCGCTCGCCGTTGCGCCTGAATTTATTGTCTGCGACGAACCCGTGTCCGCGCTCGACGTGTCGTATCAGGCGCAGATCATAGAGCTCCTGCAGGACTTGCAAGAGCGGCTCGGGCTCACGTATCTGTTTATTTCGCACGACTTGTCGGTGGTGCGCCGCATGTCCGACAGGATAGGCGTCATGTACCTTGGCAAGCTAGTGGAGCTTGCCAAGGCCGAGGATGTCGTCTTTCATCCGGCGCACCCATACACAAGGGCGCTGATTGAGGCGATACCGGCGCCGGATCCTAAAACCGCGCGGGAGCGATCGCGTACACACGCGGATGACCGCGCGGATCCCGGCATTCCCGATAAGGGCTGCCGCTACTGCCGCCTGTGCGAATGCGCCGTGCCCGTGTGCCACATCGACGAGCCCGAACTGACATCGGTCTCGCCCGGACACTTTTGCGCTTGTAATTTGGGACACAAACAATGAAATCAAGAAGCGACTTGAAGGTACCCCTCCCCTCATTCCACAAGCCCGTATTTCACCTTTATCCTGTCGAGCTTTTCCAGCATGGGGCGCGAGCCGAACCAGAGGAAGAACGCGGTGGCCAGTGCGTGGATGAGGTCGAAAGGGAGGCCGGCGAGATATACGGGGATGAGCATTGCGGGCGTCGGGTTGGGCTGGTATATCAGGAGGAACGCGGGATTCATAATGCCGCCGTATACCACGAGCGCCGCGATGGCGCCGAATACGCACAGCGGGAGGCGCGTACGGCGCAGCAGGCCTTTTTTGAACAGTACGCCGGACAGGAATCCTATGGCACCAGCCGCGCACATCTGCCACGGCGTCCCCGGGCCTTGTCTGAAGACCATGTTCGACACCAACATTACTACCGCCCCCACCAAGAAACCCGTCTCGCCGCCGAACGCTACACCGGAGATGATGACTACGGCCACCACCGGCTTAAACTGCGGCAGCATGAAAAATGCGCCGCGCCCCGCCACGCCGATGGCGCACAACACGGATATTATCACCATCTCGCGCGCCTTCGGCCGACGCCCCTCAAAGACGAGCGCGAACGGCAGCATCGTCTCCAACGCTATCAACAGCGAGATGAAATAGTACTTCCTGTCGCCTAAATAGAACACCCCTATGAATATCGTCAGCGGTATCGCCAGCAAGGCCACAGCGGCGGCGGCGACGGTGCGCCGGGGCAGGCGGCGGCGTCCGACGGGCATTTGCGCCCCATCTATGGGTCTCTCTCCGCGTCGGCTTACCGAGGCCGCCAGCACTAACAGCGCAATGAGCAGCGCGATATACAGCTTTGCCCCGCCGCTGCCCGTAATTATATTTATGTCCGGCTCCGTGATTGCCATGTACATGACGGCCAGCGAGACAAGGCCGGCGGCGGCGCCCAGCAGTTTCCGCCATAGGGGGAGCTTTTTTCGGGAGGGAGGGTGCGCCGCCTCCGGTTCGGGCGGCAGTTCGTATATATGCCCGCCGCCGGGCGCGCCTGCGTCTCCGTCCCCGTCGTCGGAGGGCACGATGCCCAGCGCCGATATTATGTCGGATACCGTTACAGCCTCCGGAGAGAAGCGCCGCGCCATGCGGTTCGCGGCGGTAGTGTAGAAGCTGTTGCCCGGAAAGAACTCGCGCGGCGTGCCCTCGGACACTATGGCGCCGTCAAAGAAAAGGGCGCAGCGGTCGGCGTGCTCCGCGCAGAACTCTATATCGTGGCTGACCATGATTACACTGACGCCCGCCGCCGTCAGGTCGCGCAGTATCGCGGCGAACACGAGCTTGAACTGGGCATCCAGCCCCTTTGTCGGCTCGTCCAGGAGCAGTACGCGGGGCTTTAGCAGCAGCACCTTGGCCAGCGCCGCGCGTTGCTGCTCTCCGCCCGAGAGGTCGTAAGGGTGCCGGTCGAGCAGCGCATCGAGCCTGCACAGCCGCGCGATGCGCTGCACGTCGTCCTGGCGCCCCTCTCCCGCCGCGCCGCCCGGCTTTATCATCTCGCGCAGATCCTCCCGCACCGTCTTCTTTACGAACAGCGTCTGCGGGTTTTGCGGCAGGACGCCCAGCAGCCCGCGAAACGGTTCCTCGTGAGCGGACAACGGGAGCCCGCCGATGAGGATCTTTCCCCTGTACGGCCTGTTCACTCCAGCCGCGAGCGAGACAGCTGTGGTCTTGCCCGTGCCGTTCCCGCCCAGGATGGCCAGCAGCTGTGACGGATACGCCTTGTACGAAAGGCCTTTTATTACATCCGGCGCGTCCTTGTCATATTTGAACCAGACCCCATCGAATTCCACGGCCGGCGCGGCATCATTCGCAGTGCCGCCGGGGCGCGTCGCGCCCGGCGCCGCCGGCACGACGCCTTGCGAGCTCAGTTGCGCGAGCCACGCCGCGCCGTCCCTCACCGTGACGGGGCACTGTCCCCCGTGGGCGCCGCACGCCGCCGCCCACACGCGCATGGCGGACGGCATCGCAAGGAACATGCCGTGCCCGCGCCCGCGCAGCGCGAGTCCCGTCTCGCGCGGCGGGCCGTCTGCGATTATGGCTCCCCTGTCCATCACTATGACGCGGTCGGACAGGGGAAACGCCTCCTCTAACCGGTGCTCTGTCAAAATCACCGTGACTCCCAGCTCGCGGTTTATCTTTCCCACTGTAGCCAAAAACTCGGCGGCCGCGATGGGGTCGAGCTGGCTCGTGGGTTCGTCGAGTATCAAGGCGCCGGGCTGCATGGCCATGACCGACGCCAGGTTCAGCAGCTGCTTCTGCCCGCCGGAGAGCTCCGTCACAGGCCTGTAGAACCATGTCTGTATGCCGAAAAAAGACGCCATTTCAGCTACGCGCAGCCGTATTTCCGGAGTCTTGTGCCCCAGGCTCTCCAGCCCGAACGCGAGCTCGTGCCACACCTTGTCCGTCACGATCTGGTTGTCCGGGTTTTGCATGACAAACCCAATTTCCGCGCTCTGCTCGCGCGGCTGTAAGTCCTCCAAGGGCCTGCCTTCAAAAAAAATAGCGCCGCTCACCGTTCCGTGCGGCGCGAGCGCGGGCTTCAAGTGCCGCAGGAGCGTCGTCTTTCCGCAGCCCGACGGGCCGCAGAGCGTTATGAACTCGCCCCGACCGACGGTGAAACTGATATTGCGCAGCACTCTTTCCGCCTGCTCCGGGTAGCAAAAACTCAAATCGCGGACCGCGAAGCTCTCCATTTCCTGTCCTCCCAAAGGTCTATTGCCACGGGCATTAGGCACAGCGCGAGATACGCCGCCATGGCGGCTGCGGGCGCGGCGCCCGGCAGCGCGCCCTTCATAGTGGGATAAAACCGCCAATACGTCAGTTTTGCGGCGGCGCTCCCCGCCACGGCCGAGCACAAAATGGCGCAGGCCGCCAAGGCGGCCTTGTCGCGCCTATCGAACCTGTATATGGAAAACGCCGTGCGCCCCGGCAGCCCCCAGCCGCGCGACTTCATGCTGTCGGCGGTCTCAATGGCGTTTTCAAGCGCCCATGTCACCATTATCGACAGTATCGTTATTCCGTTGCGCACCCGACGAACCACTCCGCCGCTTGACGCGTCTCGCCCGACGCATTTCTGCGCGCCCGACACGAGCCCCAGCTGCGCCTTGAACTTAGGCACGAACCTCAGCGACATGGACAGCACGATCGACAGCGCCGGTATCACTCGACCGAACAGGTAGATGAACTTGTCCGATGTCATAACGGCGCTGTAACAGCTAAACCACGAGACGACCGCCACGAGCCTCACGGCGGACGCCGCCCCGTATATCACGGATTCTAGCGTCAGCGGGTTGCCGCTGGGCAAGTACGCCAGTATCGTAGCCCCCTCGTGGCTGAAAGCGGGGTTGAGCACAGCCGTGACGACGAACATCGGCAGCATGTATTTCAGCTGAAAGCGCACGGCGCGCCGACCGTTCAATCCCACGGCGTAGCACAGCGATCCCACCAGCGAAATTCCAAGGCACACCGGGTGATCCAGCAGAGCCGTAAACGCGATGACAGCCGCGAAATACACAAAGTTTACTACGGGATGGCAGCCAGAAAACGCGTCCGTGTTCGCCACAGGCGTCTCAGCCCCCCACCGAGTAGTAGCCGCCTACATCCACGCCCAGATCGCACGTGTACACCCACTCCACGATGTCGCCGTCCTTGAGCTGGTATCGCGAGCACCCATAGTTTGGGAACCAATCGTTCACCTTGTACATCCAGCCGGAAAGCTCCCCGCAGTCAAACTCGTACAGATTGTTTATGCCCTCTATATACGCGGAGTTGTACAGCGGCGTGTCCACGAACTCAAAGTGTATGCCGGCACGCTTCATCTCGCGCCACAGCACGTTGAACACGCTCTCCCCCTCGTAAAACGTCACCACTGCCACCGGGAAGATCACGCCGTCCGGCGGCACGAGCTCCACTTTTTCGGGATCCAGCCAGCTTATGTTGTCGAGTATCGTGTCGCACCGCACGGAGAGCGTGCACGTGAGCGCCTTATCAGACGCTATGACGTCCTGCGGCTCCACGGGTACGGGCCTGCCCTCCGGCACGGAAGAGGTTTGGTACCTGTCCTTGCCCGTCTCGGGATTGATCTGCATCCCCTGCACGGCGGAGTACTCGGAGTCACCCTGCACTACCCCGAGCGACGACTCCCCTCCCGCGAGCTCGCGCGCGAGCGCCGTCTTCTCCTCCGCGCTCATCGGGCGACCCAGATCCGCCCCGGGCGCGGCTTCCGGGGACGGCTGCGCGAGCTCCGAGTCCGTCCCATCAGGTTGCGTTGCCACCGCCGGCTCCTTCTCCGGCGGCGAAGGCGCCGCGCCTTCACCGGGCGCCGTGTCCGGCGAAGGCGTCGCGTCCGGCGGATCCGGAGCGTCCGGATCTGGCGCTAAAGCGGCGGTCGGTGTCGGCACGGCTCCTGTCGGCGTTCCTGCGGCTTCCGGCGCCGCTGCCGCCACATCGGGGCTCCCCTCCCGCAAATCCGCCGCCGCGCCGCCCGCGTCCCATCCGCGCGTGCCGGGCGCGCTCCCGCCGTACCAGAAAGCGAACGCGAGCGCCGCAGCTATTATTACAGGTACAGCAATTGTCCACTTGTACTTCTTCATATCGTTTGCCTATCCCCAGACTACAGCAGGTTCGCCGCTTCGAGCAGGTTATACAGCATTTGCGCGACCTCGCAGCGCAAAACGGCGTCTGTCGGCCTTATATCCATGTCGTCTTGCGACAGTATCCCCTCGCGGTAACACAGCGCCAAGGAATCGCGCGCCCAGTCGGCGGATATCACGTAGTCGCCAAATTGCGCCAGCGTGTCGCGCGCCTCTCCCGGCGCCAGCGCCGCGTCCACGCCGCACAGCGCCGCCGCCCGCGCCGCCATGACGGCCGCCTCCTGGCGCGTTATGACGCCGCTCGGGTCAAATATTCCGCCTCCCCTGCCGGTTATTATGCCG
>JAITEC010000214.1 GCA_031282225.1 Oscillospiraceae bacterium
GCTATGCTCGGCGCGACGCCGGACGGCAGGAAGGCCGGCACCCCCATAGCGGACGCCATCTCGCCGCAGCAGGGCTTCGACAAAAACGGGCCCACGTCGTACCTGCGCAGCGCCGCGAAGCTGCCGCACCGGGCGCTGACTAACGGCGACCAGCTCAACATACGCTTCTCCCCCACCGCCGTTTTGGGCGACGAGGGCGCAGAAAAACTGCGCAAGCTGATATCCGCGTACTTCTCGCTGGGCGGCATGCAGGTCCAGTTCAACGTGGTCGGCTCAGAGCAGCTCCACGCGGCTCAAAAAGACCCCGACCAATACAAGGATCTCGTCGTGCGCATCGCCGGCTTCTCCACGTACTTCGTCACGCTCAACCAGTTCACGCAGGACGACTTCATAAGGCGCACGGAACAATCGATATAGATAAAACTAACCACGCATCAAAATGGGAGAGGGCGCCTCTTGCGCCCTCTCCCATTTCGGCTTGTGTCTACAGCTCTAAATACGAGTCCGCATAGAGCGTGTTGTTGCGGATGACATCGCACGAGCGTATTGTCTCCATCAGGCGCAGATCGCATGGGTTTACAATGGCGGAGGTTAAACCCATGCAGATGGACATGGCGACCATGGCACTGTCCATAATCGGCCTAATGTGCTTTGGCATCATATTCGATACGTTCGACAGGCCGCCCGTGGATTTCAGCCCCATGTCAGAGAGCATCTTGATGAATTCCAGCATCTCCATCTGCTTGTCCTGCATCCCCTTGATGACGAGGAAGAGCGGGTCGAACCAGAGGTCGTCAGCGTCCATGCCCAGCGTCATACCGCGCTCGAGCAACTCTTGGCAATATGCCATGCGCTCGTCGTTATCCGACGGTACGCCCGCCTTGGAGCAAAGAGCGAGGCAAATAGCGTCGTTCGCGGCCGCGAGGTCTATGTTCCCTATCCTATCCCCCGCATCTGCGGAGTTCACTATGGGCTTGCCTTTTGCGCGGTTGTAGACAGATATGCCCGCCTCTATGGCGGCCTTGTTCGCCGTGTCGAGACAGATGGGCACGTTGTCAAGCTCCGACTGCAGCAGCTGCACCGCCCACTTCATGAGCTCGTCCCCTCCGCGCTCCGCAGGCCCAATGTTCAAATCGAGATAGTCCGCGCCTGCATCAAGCTGTTCGCGCGCGCGCTTTATTATCGGTTCAGGATCCCGCTCGTCCATTGCCTTCTTAATTACCGGCGATATGCAATGTATCCGCTCGCCAATCACAACAAATTTTGCCATGTAAATTGCCTCCCATTAAATTATTCTCACGCCGATTTGTATTCCTTGAAAAATTTTACAAGTTCCACCGCTTCATTAGGAGCCACTACCACTGTCCAGCCGGGAAGTTTTTCCTCTATCTCGCCTTTCAAGACAGCCACCTTGCCGGGGATCACAAGCGTGCGGTTGTTTATCTTGTTCTCAATTTCAAATTCCTTAATGAATTTTGATATCGAGGAAGCCGATAGCTTTCCTGCGGCCCAGGCGGTCAGCACGGAGTATCCGCCGGCATCGGAGATGAGCAGGTTGAGCGGCACGCCGGAGCGCTCAAGTTCCCCGGATACCACGAAGTACGTCAGAGCGAAATCTACCGTGGTCACGCACAGGGCGTCGGCGTCGGCGCCGTTGAGCGGGTATATTCCCGGCTCGACCTTCATGGGCTTCTGCGGATCCGTGTATATATTCTGGCGCAAGCCGTACAGTGGAAGCGCCTGAGCGTAGCTCATCTTATCCAATACGATGATGGAGCCGTATTTGAGCGTGAACACTGAGGCGAGCGCTGTCTGCAAATACTCGTCGCCCGGCGCCAGCTTGGCGGCATTGACGAGCGACGGGTAGCCAAACACGCGGTCGTTGTCGCGCAGTGCCGCCCGCCTCATCTGCACGGCTGCGGCAAACGCACCCTTGACCGACGACGAACCCACATCGAGCACAAGTTCCTTGCATCCAAGTTTTTCGAGAGCGGCTGCGGTGTCGTACAACTCGTCGAGGTTGTCGCCCGTGACGCCCAGCGCCACGCCGAACTCGATGGCAAGCGCGCCAAACGCATTGAGATTTTGCGCGTCGGCGCCGTTGAGCAGCGGCTTGACAGAGGCGCATATCTCAAGCGCCGCCCTGGCGGCATCCGCGTCGCGGCACTCCAGGATTATGCCGCGCCCGGTTCCCATAGCTTTTTCGACCAGCCCCGCGTATTTGTCCTTGTCGCCCGTGAACTGGAGGTTGAGAAATTCGACGTACATCCGCTCTCCCAGCCTATCGTAGTCCACTTTCATTATTTCCGGCAATTTCCCGTCGAAACTGCCCTCGCATACACTGACGGCATAGAGGTTCTTAGACACAAAAGTCTTGTCGTGCCGGAACAGTACCGTCTCCCCGCCGAGCGTGAACACGCTCTCGCCCGCGCCCAAGGTGAACTTTTTCATCGGCGGCGCAGTGGCATCCCCTAGCTGAGCCTTGGCCTCCTCGGACATATGCGGGCACTTGTCCAGTTCCACAGCGCCCTGCGCCACCTTCATGGCAAAAGCCATGCATGTGGGGTTGCCGCAGTCCTTGCAGTTTGTTTTTGGCGTGAGCTTGAATATGTCAAGTCCTTTCAGAGCCATAACTTATACATTCCTCCCCTATATTTTTATGCGCGCGCATTGAGTTACGATAATTGGCTTACCAGCTTCGATATCGTCTTCACCGACTCGGGGTGGCGCAGTATTACGGCATTTGACCCGGCCGCGAGGCACGCGGCGGCAGTGGAGACCTCCATGTTTATGCCGCGTATCTCCCTGGGGCCCCACTCGGGAAAGTCCTCCTGCGACACAATGGACTCCTTCACCGTCCATGCCTCCGAGCCCACGGGCGTCACTATGGGCATTTGCAGCATTGTATCGTTTTGCGCGAGTGCGGCGGCTTTCACCCTGTCCACCGTAGAGGCCACGTACTCAAACCCGTAACCCGCCGCCGCCGAACCCAGATTCATGGCGGTGTTCTCGCTCTTCACCCCCATCTGGCTTATGAGGACGTTGAGTTGCTTTGCAAGGTTAATATCCACGGCCGACTCCGCGCCTATCTTCTGGGAGTACGCGAGACCCACCGAGGCTGCAATGCCCTTGTAGTTCTCCTCTCGGGCGGACATGACTAGGATATTCCGCCCAGAGAGCGCCTCTGCTATCTTCTCAAACAGCTTCGCGTCTTTCTCTATATGCTTGCTGCCCTCTATCACAAGCGGGATGTCCACGGCGTCGGCCACTTCTTTTATCGCTGCCACGCAATCCTCAACGGACCTGTCGCCGTTGTCGGGGTGCGCCCCGTCAAACGAGACGGCCAGGAAATCCGCGCCCTCGGCCGCCGCAGCCCTCTTGGCCGTCTGGGCAAGCGTATCCGCGCCCGCATAGTACGCGTCCATGCCCGGCACGCCCGCGTAGTGCCCCCTGTCGTGTATTTCAATGCCGATCTTGGGGCGATTTTCTATTGGGGCGTCGAAGCTGTAAAACGGGAACACATTTTCGCCCCCCAGCGATATCTCCCTCTCGCCCGTACCGATAGTCAATGCGTTGATCTTGGCCGCAAACTTCTGCGGCACTGCTTTAAACGCCATAAAACGAACCCCCTTTATATGAATTGAGAATGAGAATTAGCGCGGCATACGCAAACGGTCAAAGCCCTTTCAGCCGACTGTCTATAGTAACGGCGACATCGCCAATACCGGGTGGTTTTTTTCTGTCAGGAATTCCAACAGGGTATCGGGATCCTCGCTGATGCTCTCGTCGGCCACCATCGAGCAGAAATCGTCTATATCGTACAGCTCTTTCGCCGCATCGTTGAGCCTGTCGCGCACTATATCCTTGAGCGCCCTTGGCATCCACACTATTCGCGCAATGCCGCCCTCCGCCTTGAGAAATTTCTTTGAGGCTATAAAGTGCTTGCCGTGACCCATAAAGCCCGGTGTCTGAACGCCGCCTCCCGTCATGGAGGCCATCTCGGAGAATGTCATACCCAGCGGGGTGATGCCCATGTGCTCGCGGTTTACTATGGTCACGCCGTTGGATGCGGGTTCAATGCCACATATGCACTCAAAGCATCCGCAGGAGGTCATGGGATCTTCCAGGATGGAGTAGAGCGTCACGCGCTCAAGCGCGCCGTGCGAATACTTCGCCACGGCCTCGTTGACGTCCTCCCACGAGCCAATCTCCTCGTTGAGCACGACCTTCTTAGTAACTACCTGGCACGGCCCGTTCGGATCAAGCTCGTTCGTGGCTTTCGCGTCTAGCCACGAGACGGCGCCACACAGGCCGAGCCGCTCCGGAGTCACTATGCATACGTGCGACGGCGAAAAGCTCTGGCACAGTATGCAGTTGTAGAACACCTCGACGTTCTCGTCTGTCATGGAGCGCAGGCGCATGTCGCGCTTGTCGTAGCTCTTGTTCGCCTCCGCGCGCAGCTCGCGGAGCTGCTGTGTGTCCGTGACTATTGTAACCTGGCACTTGTCCACCACGGTATCGTACTCGCTCTTGACCTTTGCGTACAGCACCTCGCCGAGGTGCTTAATGCGGAAGCCCGCGTCAAACGCGTCGTTGCTGATACGCACGCGTATCATGTCGCGCTGCCCCGTATGCATCACTCCCTCCACGCAGTTGAGGAAGTTGTGGAACTTGCGCTCGAAGACTGGCTCAAAGTCGGACTGCATGGTTCTTCCGGCTACGTCCACCATTATGCCCACCGCCATGGTGGCGCCCTGCTCGAATTCGTCTATGTCCGGCCCGACGAGTTCGATGCGGTGATCCTCCACCTCGTGCAATTCCTTCGTGCGCACCCACTCGAAGCAGTCCACCCGAGCGCCGTTTATGTCTACGCGCGCATCCTTTTTGCGGATGATCTCGCCCTCAAACGCCGTGGAAAACGCCACCGGGATATCTATGTCCGTAATCTTTATCTTTATATCGCGCGCCTCGAGCGATGTCTCTATGAAATCGGCCACGTTCTCTTGGATAATAATGGTCTTTGGGACGCGCCACACATTTTCAACCACGTTGGTTATGACCGGGAACCCCTTGGCTATGGCGCCCGCGCCGCAGGCGACCGTTATGTCCGGCAGCGGCGGGAACGCGTTTACGAACGCGAAAATGCGGTGGAACGAATACTCGTTGAACGCCTCCCAATCGCCCGGCGCAACGGCGCCGAAGATCATTGCCGCGCGCACTACGAGCGATATAATGTGCCCAACCGCCCATATGTCTTGCCCCACAGGCACGACCCGCACAGGAAATCCCATCTGTATCTTTGAGCGCGCGGCCTGATCTATGACGCCCCCTATGAGGAATACAAATATACCACGGTTTTGGTACCCCTTTATCAGCGCCGCCGCCTCCTCGTCGGACGGCGCCTCGTCGATGATGACGACGAAACCCGGTATGTCCTGCGTGACAAGCGGCACGCCGAGCTCGCGTACCTCTGCGTCTGAGAAATGGCCGTGGTACTGCGTGCCCTCATACGGCCGCCGCCCGCCAGCGTACTTACAGCCCTCTATGACCTCCGCCGCCATAACCGAGGCTATGCCGCTGGAGAACACGTCCCCCGTGCGCTGCTCATGCACCATCCTCGCCTTTATTTCGTCGAGTGCCTCGCGCAAATCGCCGAGCTTCGTTATCTTCCTGTTTTGATACGCGTAAATGCAAGCCATAAAGTACGCCGTGTCGGGCATTTGCAGCGGCGCGCCCTCTCCCAGCTCCGCCAGAGTTTTCTCGAATTCGCCCACCGCTTTTTCGTACATCTGGTCGGAGCCCCTGAAAACCCTGTCAAAAAGTCCCATCCCGTCTAGTCTCCTTAAATATTAATGAATTATTCCATGTGAAAGGATTTCGCCCTTTCGAATATCCCCCTGATTTCGTCCACCGTTCCTGGGCAGGTGTCGAACGGCGAAACCGACGCCCTGTCCGCCTTTATCACGTTATCGTCGTAGCTGATAAAACCCATGAGCTCCTCGGGCGGTATGCGCTCTTCCAAAAACGCCCTGTCGTCCGCCCCGCGCACCTTGTTTGCGACAACGCAGATGTTCACCACGCCGAGGTCGCCTGCCAGCTTCTTCACCTGCCTGTATGTCTGTATGCTGCGCGCCCCCGGCTCTATGACGACAATGAACCTGTCCACGAAATCGGCCGTGCCGCGCCCGAGGTGCTCAAGCCCCGCCTCCATGTCCAGTATGACCGCCTCGTCGCGCGCCGTGACGATATTGGATATGACGCGCTTTAGCATTACGCTCTCTGGACATACGCAACCGGCGCCGCCTTTTTCCCCGGTACCCATGACCAGCAGCTTTACGCCGAATTTCTCCACCGCGAACCTATCGGGTATGTCGTCCACGCGGGGGTTTATTTTGAACATTCTGCCATAGGCCTCGCGTCCCGCGCCCGTGCGCTCCGCTATGAGCGCGCCCATCTCGGACAGCGGCGTCAGTCCGCGCAGTTCCTCCTCCGTAAACCCGAGCGCCAGCCCCAAGTTCGCGTCGGGATCAGCGTCAGCCGCCAAGACACTCGCGCCCTCCGCCGCGTACAGGCGCGCCAGAACCGCCGCAAGCGTCGTCTTGCCGACCCCTCCCTTGCCCGTGACAGCGATCTTCATATGCCCTACAGCGCTCCCGCCTCGTTAAGCGCCGCGCGCTTTGCCTCAATGCCGTCGATTATCGCGCGCACGAGATCGTGCGGATCCGTATTTATAATGAAGCCCGCGCCGACAATGCCGCGAGTGCCCTGCGTAATGAGGTCCATCATCTGCGCCGAACCCTTCACCTGCGGCTCTATGCCCAGATATACGTCTATGCCCGTGGACACCACGTAGTTGGCAATGGACACGGCTTTCTCGCTCATCCATTCCGGCGCCACGCCGACGACGGGTATCATGTTGATGTCAACGCCCCAGTCGCGCGCTATTCCGTTTGCGAGCAGCATCATGCGGCTAATGTCCACACACGCTCCCATGTGCAGTATCGGCGGTATCCCGATGAGCTCGCACACGCGCCTGAGTCCGGCGCCGCAGATATCCTTCGCCTCCATGTTCATCAGCCCGGCCTTTGTGGCCAGCTGCGCCGCGCACCCCGTGGCCACTATGAGTATGTCGTTGCGCATCAGCTCGCGCATTATCTCAAAATGTGAGTAGTCCGGCCTTATTTTCGGATTGTTGCAGCCCACAATGGCCACGGCGCCGCGCAGTACGCCCGCCTTTATGGCATCAACTACGGGCCTGAATGAGCCGCGCTCGTCCACATGGCTGTTTGTGACCTTGTCCAGCTCTTTTATTATCTGCTCCGTTGGGTAGCCCACTATTGCCGTCTGCTTGTGCTCGGGTATGAACACCTTTCCCTCGTCCCTGTTTTTGTAGTTGTCGATGGCCATCTCCACAAGCCCGCGCGCCTGTTCCAGCGCCGTTTCCGGTTTGAACTCTATATATATGGAACCCGGTATCCGCGCTATGGGCGAGCTTGTCACAAACTTCGTGTGGAAGCACTCCGTTAGCTGCGCCAATGCGGGGAATATGCACTGTACATCCACGCACATCATCTCCAGCGCGCCCGTGAGCACGGCGTTCTCCTGTTGGAGGAAATTGCCCGCCATGCGCACGCCGTGGCGCATGGCTATCTCGTTTGCCGTACAGCACAGGCCGACGATGTTAATGCCCCGCGCGCCTGCGGCGCGCGCCCTGTCTATCAGGTCTTTCTGTTCGGCGGCAAATACCACCATCTCCGAGAACACCGGATCATGTCCGTGTACGGCAATATTTACCATATCCCTCTCGAGCACTCCCAGGTTGCCCTCCGTCCGCCTGACTGTAGGCGTACCGAAGAGTATGTCCGTTACCTCCGTGCCCAGCATGGAGCCCCCCCACCCGTTGGACAGGCCGCAGCGGAGCCCCTGCCTGACGAGCGCCTCGGCATCCGCCGTGTTTCCCATGTGCGTCATGTGCATCGCCGTTGCGATTTCGCGGTCTATCGCGCGCGGCATAATCCCCTCGCGCTCCCATATCTCCCGGCGCTGCGGGACGGCCCGCTCCGCGAAGCGCTGTGTGCCAAACGGCTTGCCAAACTCCATGAGAGCGACCTGTGCCACCTCATGAGCTATTTCGTATATATCGCGCCCCTGCGTAGCGACGCCGTACTCCTCCGCCAGCCTGACGAGCTTTTGCTCGTCGCGTACAGGGTAGTTCCCCTCGCGGCTTGACATATGCAAGACGTGCAATATCTCGCGCGCGTGATCGGAGTGCGAGGCGGTGCCGGCGGCTATCATGCGCAAATAATTGCGCCCCGCTATGGCGTGCGCATCGGCCCCGCATATGCCGCGCGGCGATTTTGGCGTGACTCGGCACGGCCCCATCGAACATATCCGACAGCAGACGCCGTCCTCGCCGAATCGGCACTGCGGCGTCTGGTTGCGCTTCCTGTCCTCGTAGGTCTCGGCGCACACCTGGCAGGCGGTGTCCCGCAACCGCTGGGTATCAGCCTCCATCTCCTCCACGGAGGTCAGTTGATTCCATCCGCTCATTATTTAAACCCCTTTTTCTTCCAAACAATACAATTAGCATTTTAAGTTATTTATATGCGGTTTCATTGTACAGCAACTTGCGGTATGCGTCAAGTTATATGGCAAAATACAGTACGGTATTACAAAAAAC
>JAITEC010000140.1 GCA_031282225.1 Oscillospiraceae bacterium
ATTAGTTTTGATATAATGCGATAGAACAATAAAGACAAGCCATATATAAAAGGGGGAGCGCTCGCATAAATGAGCACGCTCAATGATTTTGGCAGCATTGACACATGCCACATACTGGACATACATGAGAAATATGGAGCCCCGGCATACATATACGACTGGGCGGCAATCGCCGAGCGGTGCTCTCGCGTACTGTCGATGCCTAACGCGTTCGGCCTCACCGTGCGCTACGCGATGAAGGCAAACTCGAATAGGACTCTCCTGCGGGAAATAACCGGCCTTGGGCTGCACATAGACGCAAGTTCCCTGGCCGAGGCGCGGCGCGCCGTCATGGCAGGCGTCGGGTGCGAAAAAATAATACTATCCTCACAAGAAATACCTTGCGGCAGCGACAGGGACACGCTGGAAGACATGATGAAACACGGCCTGCTGTACAATGTCTGCTCGCTGCGGCAGCTGCGCCTTATCGGCGAATTTGCGGCAGACAGCGGCATAGCGCTGTCCATGCGCGTGCACCCCGGCGTTGGCTCCGGCGAGTCCGCCAGCCGCAACACGGGCGACCACTACTCCTGCTTCGGCGTACACCTGCGCGATATAGGCGCCGCCTTGGAATACGCAAACGGGCTCGGGCTCAAATTCACGCAAGTGCACGCGCACATAGGCTCCGGCGGCGACCCGGACCTGTGGCGTGAGAATATAGAGCGCGAATTATCAATTTTGGAAAGACACTTCCCAGATGCCGTGTCCATCAGTTTCGGCGGAGGGCTGAAAGAGGCGCGCATGCCCGGAGAGGACTCGGCGGACACCGAAGCCCTGGGCAGATATGCCGCAGAGCGCCTGTCCGCGTTCTATGCGCGCACCGGCCGCAAGCTGAATATGGAGATCGAGCCCGGCACATATATAGTCGCAAACGCCGGTTACGCACTCACGCGCGTGATGGACAAAAAAAGCACGGGAGACGGCGGATTCAACTTCATAGTCGTAAACGGCGGCATGGAGCTAAACGCGCGCCCTGCCATGTACGGATCTCGCCACCCGTTCTATGTAATCTCGCGCGACGGTAAGCTCCTCTCGTCCGAGTTCGGGCCCATCGGAGGCAACTTCAGCGCGATCGTCGCAGGACGCTGCTGCGAGAGCGGCGACACGCAGAACGTGGGCGCCGACGGCCGCAGCGTGCCGCGCGCAATGGCGGAGCCGGAAGTAGGCGACTTCGTGGTAATAGGCGGCGCAGGCGCTTACTGCTCCTCAATGGCGCCTTTCAACTACAATTCATACTCGCAGGCACCTGAAGTGCTGGTGCGCCAAGACGGCAGCATACAGCTTATCAGGCGCAGACAAGAACTGGAGCAAATTGTCGCCAACGAGGCGATAGACGACTAAAAACCATAAACTGGCACATAAATACAGACGGGTGGTGCGCGCAATTGTCGGCTTTTTCCGCGAACGGGGAGAGGGGCACCATGTGGAACAGAAATTTTGTATGCGTGGTCATAACGAACACGCTGCTGTGCCTGGGGCACGCCTCCGTAAATCCCATAGTCGCATCATACGCTAAATACCTCGGCGCGGGCGACCACCTGACCGGTCTGCTCACCGGCATGTTTTACGGCGTGGCCCTGGCGATACGCCCCGTGGCGGGTCCCGTCACGGCGAGGGCGGAGAAGCGCACGCTGCTGATAGCCGTGTTTGCCATAGGCGGCATCGCCAACCTGGGATATGCCGTATTCCAGACCATACCGCTTTTTGTGCTCTTCCGTTTCCTCACGGGCATCCAGTACGGATTTGTCGGGTCCTTGATAATGACGCTGGCGGGCGACAGCCTCCCGCCGGAAAAAATGGCCTCCGGCATGGGCGTGTACGGCGTGGGCGCGGCAATCGGCACGGCCGTGGCGCCGACAGTGGGCATACGCCTTCTCAATCTCGGCACGGCTGCCGCGGGCGAGCGCTTCGGGTTCAAGCTGGCGTTTCTCTTCGCGAGCGCCATGATGTTCCTGTCAGTCATTCCCAGCGTCATACTCCTGCCGGAGCGCAAGACGGACAAATCCCGCGAAAGCACGGGGCCGTGGTACTCAAACATCCTGTCGCCGCGCGTCCTGCCCCCCGCGTCCGTCATGTTCCTGCTCATCATATCGTTCTCGCTCTATAACGTATACATGGTTCAGTTTGCACAAGAGCAGTTTGTCAAAGAGCGCGACATAGAGGGCATAAGCACATTCTTCCTCGTAATGGCCGGCACGCTCATGCTCTCGCGGCCGCTCTCCGGCTGGCTCACCGACAAATATGGCGTCGTCAAGACCATGTACCCGGGAATGGCCGTGTTCGCACTGTCGTTTGTCATTGTGGCTTTCAGCAAATCGCTTGCGACCGTGCTCATAGGTGCCGCCGTCGCCGCTCTCGGATACGGCACCACGCAGCCGGCCGTACAGGCCATGTGCCTGCAATCCGTCCCTCGGGCCCGGAGCGCGGTAGCGAGCAACACGGCATATATCGGCATGGATCTGGGCCTGTTCGCAGGTCCGCTCTACGGCAGTTTCATATTTGAAAGGTTCAATTTTTCCGTCATGTACATGACAGCGATAATACCTATAGCCGCCGCCATAATAGCTTTCACCTTGATCATGCCCGGGTACCGCCGCCTGCAGGCGCAAATAGGCGACGGGGAGCGATGACCGCAGTGCGCAGCCCGCTGTTTATCAGCAACGCGAAGGTCTTCGCGACCGGCTCACAGCTGAACCGTCCGGACGTGGAAGCGCGGCTCCGGGAAGCCGTGTCTCGGCCGCTCGTCACCGTGGTTGCGGGCGCGGGATACGGCAAGACGCAGGCTGTCTACTCGTTCTTGCAGGAATGCCGCGCCATAAAAATATGGATACAGATAACAGAGTTTGATAATTTTAGCGAAAAATTCTGGGAGAACCTGACAGGTGCCGTAGCGGTGCACAACGAGGCGCTCGCGGCGAAGCTGAACTCCATCAGGTTCCCCGAGAGCCCCCGGCAGTACGAACAATTTTTCGCCCTGATCAAAAGAGAGATGTCGTCCGAACCAAAGTACATGATAATACTCGACGACTTCCACCTGATAAACTCCAAGCCCATCCTCCGTTTCGTGGAGAGAACGGCGGCAGAGCGCACCGGCAACATATGCCTCATCCTCATCTCGCGCACGCAGCCCGACATAAACGTCATCGGGCTGCTGTCAAAAGGGCTCGTGTCCCAGATAAACGAGGAGCACCTGCGTTTCAGCCGCGACGATACGGGCCGTTATTTCAAGATGAAAGGGTTCTCCCTGGCGCCCCAGGCCCTGGCGGACATCTATTCCGGGACCGGAGGCTGGGTTTTCGCCATTATGCTCATAGAGCTATCGCTGGACAACGGCGCGTGGAACAAGGAGTACGCGCTTTCGGCAATGCGCTCGAACGTGTTCAGGCTCATTGAGTCCGAGGTCTTCGCGCCATCTTCCGCCGAGCTGCAAAAATTCCTCGTCAAGCTGTCGCTCATCGACCACCTATCCCCCGCCCTGCTGCTCGAGCTGTGCGGCGACGAGTCCCTTATAACGCAGATGCGCAAAATAAGCTCCTTCATCCGCTTCGACGCGTACACGGGCGTCTACAGGATACACCACCTGTTTTTGGAGTACCTGCGGCTGCGGCAAGACATGCTCTCCGACGGCGAAAAAAAGGATATATATATACGCGCGGCGCGCTGGTGCGCGCAGGGCGGCAACAACATGGACGCCATAGTATATTTCGACAAGGCCGGGGATTACGGCGGCATAGCTCAATGCGCGTACCCGCTCACAAGGATGACCCCGAGCCGCGTGGCAAAATTTTTGCTGGATATATTTGACAAAATGCCGGCGGACGCGTACCGCGAGAACACGGAACTCACTATAATCAAAATAAAGCTGCTCCAAAACCTCGCTCTCTTTGACGAGGCCGAGGCGCTGGCAAAAGCCGCGGCGGCGGAATACGAGGCGCTGCCCCGGACTGCGGACAATTGCTGGTTTTTGTCCGAATGCTATCTCCACCTCGGATATATCGGCATCTACACGGCGCTTCACACGGACGTGCGCGACCACACCCACTATTTTAAGCTCGGGCACGACTACCACATGATGAGCGGCCGCATCTCAAAAGGGCCTCGCGAGAGGACGCTCATCAGTTCATACGTATCGCGCGTGAAGTACCCGGCGAACCGCGGCGACCTGCAGCGCGGCATTGACGAGTTCGCGCGCTATGCCGGGTATGCCATAACGGTGAAAAACGGCATGATGCAAGGCGTGGTCGAGCTCGCGGAATGCGAAGCGGCGTATTTTCAATCCGACATAAAAAAGGCGGAAGCCCTGGCGTACCAGGCGATAGCCAGCGCGCACGACGCGGAGCAGTTCCAAGTTGAAAACCGCGCGCTGTTCTTCCTTCTGAGGATAAACCTCCATATGGGCAACCCCGAAAGACTGCGCAGCGTGCTCGAGCAGCTTGAGGCGCAACTGAGCAACATGGAATATCTAGGCGGCTATACGCTCTACGACATAACCTGCGGCTGGTTTTACGCCCACATACGGCAACTTGACCGCGTCGCCGACTGGCTGAAGAACGATTTTGAAAAGAGCGAACTGAACACATTGCTTTACGGGCTCGAGAAGCTCGTGCAGGCGAAATGCTTTTTGGTGAACAAAAAATACTACGCCGCCCTGGCGGCGCTCGAGGGACAAAACGGCATGTACGGCCTGGAGGCGTTCCTACTGGGCAAGCTGGAAGTATCGGTCCTGCGCGCCGTATGCAAGTACAACGCCGGCGAC
>JAITEC010000054.1 GCA_031282225.1 Oscillospiraceae bacterium
GTCTGCCGAAACGGACGCCTTTGGCCTGCGCGGCCGCTATGCCCTCGGCTTGGCGCCTCCGCAGGAAGTCGCGCTCGGTCTGCGCCACGTAGCTGAGTATTTGCAGGACAAGATCGGATATCAGCAGGCCTGTCAAGTCGCTGCTGGTCTTGCGCGTGTCGAGAAGCGGCATATCGAGTACGACGATCGCGGTTTGCAGATCTTTTGTTATGAGGCGCCATTGCTCCAATATCTCTCCGTAATCCCTGCCGAGCCTGTCAATGCTCTTCACAAAGAGCGTGTCGCCCGGACGCAACCGCCGGAGCATGCGCAAGTACGCGGGTCTGTCGAAGTCCTTGCCGGACTGCTTGTCCCTGAAAATGTTCTTCAGAGGGATGCCGCACTGAGCCAATGCAATCAATTGGCGGTCGTCTTTCTGATCGCGCGTGGATACGCGCGCGTAGCCGTAGTATTGGCCGTCTTCCATGCGTTTGCCTCCAATCGCTATTATCGAGCAATATCCAAATAGTAGCACAAAGCACATGAAAAATCAAAAAATCAAAATGGGCTTGACATTCTTGTGTGACATGATATAGAATAACGCGCGGTCAACATTTCACAGTCGCTTTGTGTCTGTGGCGGAACGCGTGGCATGGGCATAAATATGGTGGGTATAGCTCAGTCGGTTAGAGCACCGGATTGTGGTTCCGGGGGTCGAGGGTTCGAATCCCTTTACCCACCCCATATGGAGCGGAGGGGGCCTGCGGCATCCGTCTTACGCAGTGAGGCGAGCTTTGTGCGATGGGATGTAGCCAAGCGGTAAGGCACCAGACTTTGACTCTGGCATTCGCAGGTTCGAGTCCTGCCATCCCAGCCAACGCGGGCCGGCGCCTCCGGGCGGTAAAATAGAGCCGCTTGAAAGCAGCCGGTCCTTTCGAGCGGCTCGTATAGGGATGGGCGGCGTTATATGACCCGTTAGCTCAGTCGGCAGAGCACCTGCCTTTTAAGCAGGGTGTCCGGAGTTCGAATCTCCGACGGGTCACCAAGGAGAGTTGTGGTACGCAAAAAAGCGGGGGAATAACGATATGGAAAGCACAATAGTCAATGTGGGCGGGATGTCATGCGAGCACTGCGTAAAAGCGGTGACAGACGCCGTGAGCGCGCTCGACGGCGTCGTGTCTGTCAAGGTCTCGCTTGAAGAGGGAACGGCGGCGGTGGAATACGACGCGGCGAGAGTTGCGCCGGGTTCCATAAAAGCCGCTATAGCGGACGAGGGGTACGAGGTATAGCGGGCGCGCAGTTGTTCCCGGTGCCGAAGTTTAGGGCGCCGGGAACAGCTGCGACAGCAATAGATACACGCTGGCTACCCATGCGGAGAACGGGAAGCTCACGCTCTGCCCGGAGTATTCCCGGCGCGTTGGCATATATGTGACGGGTTCCGCCCGGAACGGGTGGATGCCCAGCGCGAGCCCCTCGGTGTTGAGCGCGTTGAGGTAGCGCGCCGCGAGGGAGCGCGCGGCATCCTGCTCGCCCCCGTCGAACAGGCCGAGGATAATAAGGGCTTGCGTCGGCGCCACTACGGGCCCGCGCGTGAAGCTGCCGGCGAGAAACTCCGGTGATTGTAGGTGCTCGCTGGCTATACCGTAGTCGGTGAGGTACTCGCGCTCGTCAAGCAGGCGCCGCGCCAGTTTTTTTATGATTGTGCGGGGGAGCCTGTGCCCGAGCATGACGGGCTGGAGTTGGGCCACGCTGCCGCAGCGGTACGTCTTGCCGCCGCAGGCGGGGAGCCTTGCCAGGAATTGTTCGCCGTCCCACAGGTCTTCCACCAAGAAGGCGAGTATGCGCCGTCGCTCCGTGTCCCAGCGTTCGGCATCGTCCGCGAGCCCCAGCTTTTCGGCGAGGAGCGAGCACGCCTCGCACAGCGTCACGATGTAAGCTTGCAGATCCGGTGCCTGTATGGGCAGCCCACCGTTGAACAGCGTGGATTCGTCGTAGCCGCTCTCGTCGATGTGGTAGTACGACGGGATGCCGGTTCTCGCGTGGTCGTGGTGCGCGAACCAGTATGCCGTGTACTTCGACAGTTTGTCGTACAGCCTCCGGTAGTCATCGGACGTGAGTTCCGATGTGTCGAAATGTTCTAGGATATAGCACGTCGCGAAGCCAAAGATGGGCGGCTTTGTGCTTATCCACGTCTCTTGGTGCTGGTCGCTCAGATTGTCGGGGAACACTCCGAGATGGTTAGCGTAGTCGAACATTGCGAGCAGGACGTCTATAGCGCGCTTCACGTCCCGGCTCATCGCCATAGCGTGGAATCCGTGGTGCCAGCCGAACGCGCGATCCATGAAGAGCTTGTGCATATAGATAGGTGAACTCGTCAGTGTCCCGCGCGGCCCGAGCTGGTTGTGCCAGACGTTCCACATCGCCCGACGCGCCATGTCGCGGTATTGGACGGGGAATTCGGGGTACGCGCTGCGGAACTCCTCAAATTTGGCGAGCGTATTTTTATACGCCTCGTCGAACGGCGGATAGCTATCGTTCGCTGTGCCGTTTGATATGTACTCGTGTATGGCGCACTCGCCGGTAATATCAATTTTGTACGGATTCGGGCGGACCTCGGCGTAATTCCAGAAGATATTGTGCTCCATCTTGCCGGAAATCGAGTTGAAGAGCAGCTTGCCCATAAAATTGAACGCCAACTCTATCTCCTTGCCGCTGCCCCGCGAGTAGGCGCCCTCGTGCATCTTCGGCTCGTTTTCGACGCGCAGCGTCACTCCGTTTGTGCGAACGCGCATTATTTGCGGGCCGTCGTACGTGAATTCGACGGAGCCCTGTTTAGTATTTACGGTCAGCTTCGCCTCGTCGCATTCGTAGATGGACGGCAGCTCGTCTCCGACGGCATCCACGGGGACGAGCCTTAGCAGGTCCGGGCGCTCGTGCACTACATTCTCGGAGCGATAGATAGACAGGTACAGCCTGCCGTCGGATAGTTTTTGGTATATGCCGAGAAACGCCCCCGCCACCGTGAACGGCAGCCGCGTCAAGTCGAATTGCCTGTTTGTGCCGAATAGTGTCATGTGTCGCCTCTCCCTTCCCGTTTTATTAAGCGGACGTTTCCCCGTCGCCGAGCAGGCTGGCCAGGAGGATGAATACTGCGGCGCCCCAGCTGCTCATGTGGCCTACTACGTCCAGAGCGTTCATTGGGAACACGGGGTTTGTCGTGTTCAGAGGTCTCGGGCGCGGGCCTTTAGGGGCCTTGAGCGTTACGGTCTCGGGGCCGGTGTCGAACATATCGTCGCACCAGTCGCGGGCGTTGCGCCGGGCGAGTTGTGTCTTGCCCGCGAGATGCAGTCCCATCGTCATCATGAGCTGGACAGGGGCGAGCAGCAGCCCGAGCATAAACGCCCCGCTCGTCGAGTCGTAGTGAGGACTGCCGAGCGCCTCGCTGACGATGCCCTTGCCGGACATGAAATCGCGCCCCACCTTGTCCGCTATCTTGTCTATTACGTCCTGCGGCAGGCGCTTGCCAAGAATGATGGGCTGGTACAGCGCGACGCTCTCCGTGTCTATTATCTCTCCCGTGTCGCTTTTTATCGCTACGAACTTTTCCCCGTTCCAGAAACGACCCATCATCGTGTCGAACAGATCCTTCGCGTACTGCTCCCATCGGGCGCACTCGTCAGCGAGTCCGAGCCGTGACGCGAGCTTGCCCTGGCATTCTGAGACGAGGATCAGGAACGCGTAGAGGTCGGGGCTTGCCACGGGCATGCCTTTGATGAATATCGACGCGTCGTCCCAGCCGCTCTCGTCGCCGTGGACGTAGCTGAGCAACCCGTCGAATTTGCGGAACTCCTCCCACCAGCGCACCCATCTCTCCATTGGGCGGTACAGGCGGCGGCAGTGATCCTCCGTCAGCGCGCCGAGCCCGGCCTTTTCGATGATGTAGCTCAGGGCAAAGCCCTGGAACGGCGGTTTTGGCGCTATCATATTCACGTGAGCGTGCGTCGCGCCGTCAGGCAGCTGCCCGTACTCGTCCTGTAGCGTGAACATGGACTCCAGCAGCGTCACCGCCATGTCTATGTCTTTGTACAGCGCCATGGCGTGGTACGACTGGTGCCAGCCCATTGCGCGCATGAGCACCCCGTTGCGCATCATCAGCACAAAATCCGTCAGTAGCTCGCCCTTTGGGAACGCGCAGCACACCCAGATGATGTAGATGGAAAACAGTCGGATTTGCTCATATTTTTTCGGGACGGACGGATATTTTTCCGCCCAGCGCTCGAAGTCCGCGCAATTCGCCGCCGCGTGTGCGTCAAAGTCGCCGAGCGGTGCCTGCGGGCGGTTCACGGAGCTCTCCTCGTAGTGCACATAGCCGAATAATTCGCCGTCCGCTTCGGGCGTCCAGGCGATTTCCGTGTCTCGGGGCTTCATCTCCGTCGTCAGCCATTTGCAGTTGTGCGCCTGCGAGCCGCGCGTACACTCGAACAGGAGCTCCCCAAGCTGTTCGAACGCGGCATATACCGTGCCGTCGAGCCTGTCCATGAACTGTTCGTGCGCGCGGAACTTTATCGACATGCGCAGACCCAGCCCGCCGTGCCCCCGCACGAGCAGCGTCTCGCCGTCGCCGTAGACGAACTCCAAGGTGCCGCCCGCGCCGTCATAGAGCGCCAGCTTGCCGGGCGTTGCCGTCTGCGCGTACTCCACGGGCACGCCGCCGCGCGTAGGTTGCACCCGGACGAGGTCGTAGCGGTCGGAGAGTCCGGTGTAGCTCAGCCATAGGCATTCGTCGCGCCGCGCGCCCGCCTCCCGATCCCGCTCCGGCCCCGTCAGCAGCATCAGGCGCGTATATCGGCGGCTGAACGGTATTAGGCGCGTATCGATATTGTCTATTGTCACGCTCAACGGTGTGTGCCTCCCCCTTAATGAATCGGAGCTCAATAATATTTATATTGTATACCACGCCTGCGCGCGTATGTCAAGAAGAGATGGCATAGAATAAATTCGTTTGCAGCCATTTTCGCCCTCTCGTCCTTTTCGCCTACGGCGAAAAGAATTTTTGCGCAGGAGTGCGCCCCGTGCGACGGAGCAAAAATTGTCATATTCCGCAGT
>JAITEC010000086.1 GCA_031282225.1 Oscillospiraceae bacterium
CGCGCGTGGATGCGGAAAACGGAGGCTTGCATATCACTATTCCGCAGGGCGGCAGCCCCGGCAGCCGCGTCAGTATTTCGCCCCGGCCCTCGGCGAGTGCTGTGCCGCCGGATACGCAAAAAGGCACGTCGGAGCCTATGACGCCGCCTAAATCCTCCATTCGCCGCACATCCAGCCCGGTTGAAAACAGCTCGTTGAGCCCGCGCAGCACCGCCGCTGCGTCCGCGCTGCCTCCGCCCATGCCGGCGCACACCGGTATGCGCTTTGTTATCTCAATTTCGGCGCCCCACCCGGTTATGCCAGTATAACTAAAGAAAACCTCGGCGGATCGCACTGCAGTGTTGCGCCTGTCCCTGGGCAGCGCCCCACCGCTGTTTGCGATCCGCACCGGGCCGCCGCGCGAACATGTGATCTTTACATCGTCGTGCAGGCCGACGCTCTGCATGACGGTGAGCACGTCGTGGTAGCCGTCGCCGCGCGCGCGCGTCACGTCAAGCGAGACATTGAGCTTGGCGTCGGCTGCAACCTCTATTACCATTGGTATAGCGGCAGCCGCCTACGGCGTCTCAAAGAGCATGTCCATCAGGTGGGTGCCGTCGTCCACGCGCACGCCGCGTTCGCCGGCCGCCTCGCAGTAGGACGTGCCCGCGCGGCGGTCTGCGCGGCTGTCGTATATGACAAAGGGCACAGGCGTCCCGTCGTGCCCTCGCGTAGAGGTGAGTGTCTTGTGGTCGGACAGCACGAGTATCCTGTAATCCCAGCCTGAATCCGCGAGGCCGCGCATCAGCGGCGCGAGTGTTCGGCTGTCGAGCCGTCGTATGGCCTCCAGTTTGCCCTCGAGGTCGCCGTTGTGCGTGCACTCGTCGGGCGCCTCCACATGTATGGCGGCAAAATCGTGTTCTCGCAGCAGACGGAGGGCGGCGTCCGCCTTGCCCTCGTAATTTGTGTCGAGTTCGCCCGTGGCGCCCTCTACGCTAACGCGCTCAAGGCCTATGAGCGCCGCAATGCCGTGGCACAGAGGCACTGCGGAGATGACGCCCCCGGTCCTGCCGTACGCCTTTGTGAAATTGGGAAGCTGCACCGCCGTGCCCTCGGCCCAGAACCACACGCCGTTTGCCGGCAGCTTGCCCTCCTCGCGGCGCCTGATATTGAGCCCGTGGCTGTCGAGAACCTCGAACGCCGTCTCCATGAGCCCGCGCAGCACGCCCGCATTCTCGCAGCCCGAGGGGAGCAAGGGGCCTATGGCCTCTCCGAGATGGTCGTGCGGAGGCACAAGCGAGATGCCCTTTATGTCGGCGCCGCTCTGTACGGCAATATGCCGAAACGAGAGCGCTGGATACACCGTCATGCCCGCGCCGTCCGCCTTCGCCTTGAACGCCGGATCGTCAAAAAGGGCGCGCGCGAGGGCGGCGGACGTGCCGCCGTCGATGGAGCCCGCGGAGTGCGAGAGTATGTGCCGCTCGGCAAACGGCAGCCCGGAGTCCTCGTATGTGACCATGTTGCAGCGGTAGGCCACATCGCCGGGGCACAGCGCTATCCCCGTGGCGGCCGCCTCCAGGGGTGCCCTGCCTGTATAATACCTGCGCGGATCGCAGCCGAATATGGACATGATCGCCGTGTCGCTGCCCGGCGGCAGCCCGTCCGGGCATGTTTTCACGCTGCCAACGATACCCGCTGATGCCAGCGCGTCTAGTTGCGGTATATCCGCGTATTGCAGCGGCGTTGCCCCGCCGAGCTCCGCAACGGGATTGTCCGCCATCCCGTCACCTATTATAAGTATGTATTTCATAATACCCCCAATGTAGGGGCGACCGTCCCCGGTCGCCCGGTTCCGTGCCGTTTTATAAATCTCTCCATACGTGCGAGAGCCTCCGCCAAGCTCTGCATGGAATACGCGTAACATATGCGTATGAAGCCCTCTCCACCGGGGCCAAAGGCCGTGCCGGGGATGACGGCCACCTTGTCTTCTATGAGCAGGCGCTCGCAGAATTCCTCGGAGGTCAGGCCGGTACCGGACACGCGCGGGAAAATATAAAACGCGCCCTTTGGTTCAAAACTGTCAATCCCAATCGAGCGCAGGCCGTCGTATAGGTACCGGCGCCTCTGGTCGTAATCGTTTTTCATGAACTCAATGTCGCCGTCGCCGTTTGTAAGCGCCTCGATAGCCGCGTACTGGCTCGTAGTGGGCGCGCACATTATGGCGTACTGGTGGATCTTCAGCATCTGCCGTATGACGTCGGTCGGTCCGCACGCGTAACCCAGGCGCCAGCCCGTCATGGCGTAGCATTTGGAAAACCCGTTGACGACTATGGTGCGCTCGTACATATCCGGTATGTTCGCAAGCGACACGTGGCGCGAGCCATACGTCAGCTCCGCGTATATCTCGTCGCTTAGCACCATTATATCGGTGCCGCGCAGTACCTCGGCTATCGCTTCCAGGTCGATTTTGCGCATTGTCCCGCCGGTCGGGTTGTTCGGGAACGGCAGGACGAGCAGCTTCGTTTTGGGCGTGACGGCCGCGCGCAGTTCCTCCGCCGTCAGCCGGAACTCGTTGGCCGCCTTTGTTTCAATGTATACGGGCGACGCGTTTTGCAGGCGCGTGATAGGCCCGTAGCACACGAACGACGGCGACGGTATTATCACCTCGTCGCCGGGATCCACGAGCGCGCGCACGGCCAGGTCGATGGCCTCGCTGCCGCCCACGGTGACGAAAACCTGGCTGACGGGGTCATACGCGAGCTGGAACCTGCGCGTGAGGTACTCCGAGATCGCCGACCTGAGACGCGAGAGGCCGGCGTTGCCGGTGTACTTTGTGAACCCTTTCTCCAAGGAGTATATGCCGGCGTCCCTTATGTGCCACGGCGTATTGAAGTCCGGCTCTCCCACTCCGAGCGATATGGCGTCGTCCATCTCCTCCAAGATGTCGAAAAAGCGGCGTATGCCGCTGGGAGCGAGTGACTTGACATTTTCGGAGAGTACCGAATTATAGGCTATCATACAAAAATCATCCGTTCTTCCTGTTGCTCGGGCTTTTTGAACACGCAGCCCTTTTCCTTGTATTTTTTGAGTATGAAGTGCGTGGCCGTGCCTGTGACGCCGTCTATCGTGGCGAGCTTGGCGTACACAAACTCCGCCACATCCCTCATGGAGTCTGCGGACATTATCACCGTCAAGTCGAACGAACCGGACATGAGGTATAAGCTGTCCACCTCGTCGTACTGGTATATCCTCTCGGCGATACGGTCGAATCCGTCGCCGCGCTGCGGCGATATCTTCACCTCTATGAGCGCCGTGACGCGCTCCGACGCCGCCCTCTCCCAGTCGATTATCGCCGTATATTTTAATATTGCGCCCTGTGCCTCATATTCGGCAATGGCATCCGATATCTCGTCATTCGTCTTCCCGAGCATGGCGGCGATCTGTTTTCCCGTCAGCCTGCCGTCGCGCTCGAGTATTTTCAATATTTCGTTCATTAAACAATATCTCCTTCCCGTTCTGTGCGACCAGTATAGCACAATCTCCGCTAAGGGTCAAACAGACAGGGGGGCGTGTATCGCGTGTCTAACAAATTGATTGGCTGAGCCATTATATGATATACTCGCAATATCAGCAAATGGAGGAACATTCAATGCGCGTAGGAAAATTTATCGCTTGCGCCGCCACTGTGATTGCGCTCTCGCTCAATCTCTCGTCATGCGTGAGCAAAAACGACGCTCGAACGACAGCGGCACGCAGTTACTCGCAGGAGAACCGGATACTCACAATAACTGAAGAGACCGTGGAGTCGCTTGATTTCATCGCGGAGTATCCGCAGGCCAATTACATTCATTTTATCAGATGCACGTTTGACGCGGGAAGCGCGACTGAAAGCCGACAGGCATTCCCGGAAGTCTATGCTGTCAATGTCTCGCATTCATCGATCGGATCGTTTGGGTTTATGGAGCACTTCCCGAATTCACGGCTGTTCCTGCTCAACGGGTGCTCTGTCTCGGCTGCGGACAAGACCGCGAACCGACAGGCGCTCGCAAATGTCCGCAATCTTTATGTCGCGCTCGGTTCGCGCGACGGCATATACGAACTCGCGGACACCGTCCTGCCGCTGCCGAACCTGCACGGGGTCTTGTTCGACGGCTGCGAATATGTGGATCTATCCGTCCTCTCCGGCTGCGGCGCACTCGTGGGCGTCAATATTGCCACCGTAAAGCGCGCGGATAATATAGAGGCGCTGCTCGATTTGCCCAAATTTGCCGATGGGAGGGTGAGCGAGCGATATGTCGACGAGATGCCATTGGAACTGCGTGAGCGCTTCGACATATGCCGAGGCATAGGGAACTTGCAGTACCGCTCACTGTACCCCGGCGCTCCGACTCTCACATACCTATATTGGACAAGCGATACCGCAACCGACGGAGCCCCGGGGCTTACCGCTGCGCCCCCGTCGCCGTCCGGTACGCGCCTTTACTCGCCGGAGAGCCGATCCGTCTACATAACGGGCGAGACAATAGACTCATTTGATTTTCTCGCCGAGTTCAGCGATGTCCAGTATATCCATCTTGATAGATGCACTCTCGCGACAGGGATCTCATCAAACGATCAATCGGCTTTGGGCAATATACAATTTGTTAACATCACGCTGCCCTCGCGGGAGAGCATTTACGAATACGCCGGCTTTTTTGCCCTGGTTCCAAATCTAATAAACATCGATTTCGCCTTGAGCGAGTATGTGGACTTGGCGGTCTTGGAGGGCTGCGGCGCACTTGTGTCGGTTGGTGTAGCGGGTGTCGCGCAGGTGGACAATTGGGAAGCGCTGTGCGCCCTGCCCAGCATTCACGGCGTTTCCGTGAGCGAGGAGCAGATCATGACAATGCCACCGGCGCTCAAAGAGCGTTTCAATATAGTCAGGGGCATGGGCGGCGCGCCGCTGCTCCCCTCGCTGTACCCCGGCGCTCCGTATCTCGTTTTTATGGACTGGACATACGACCCGGCAATCGATCTACTGGCGAATCAAGATCCGCCGCAGCCTCAATTACATTAAAAATATTAAATTTAACGGGAGCAACTACACGCCGCTATTTCAGTTGAAGCTGGCAAACGGCATGGGGAGGAACGCGGGGAGTCTGTAGCTGACGTAGCGCCCGTCGCCGCGGGCGCACAGGATTTCCACGTCGGGCGAGAATTCGTGCAGCATTTGGCGGCAGCTGCCGCACGGATAGCAGTAATCGCCGCTGCGCGCGATTATGGCGATGCGCACAAATTTCCTGTTTCCGGCCGAGACCGCGCACGCCACGGCGCACGCCTCCGCGCACATCGTTACGCCCAGCGCCGAGTTCTCAATGTTGCACCCGGTGAACACGGCGCCGTCGTCGCACTCTATCGCCGCGCCGACAGGGAAGCGCGAGTACGGTGAATACGAGCGCTCCATCGCCTCCGCCGCCTTGCCTATCAGTTCTCTGTCTGTCATGGATATGTCCCCCTATTATATATCGCGTTATGTGTAGTACCCAACGCCGCTGTCGAATATGGGCTGGTGCTTGTTTCCGTATATATTCTTGCCGACGAATTCGCCGCGCCGCTCTATGTGTCCCATTTTGCCAAACACGCGCCCGTCGGGGCTGAATATTCCCTCCACCGCCATATAAGAGCCGTTTGGGTTGGTGTCTATGGACATAGACGGATTCCCGTGGGCATCGGTGTATTGCGAGGCTATCTGCTCGTTTGCCAGCAATCGGGCAAAAAGTTCCTCAGACACGACAAACCTGCCCTCCCCGTGCGATATGGGCACCGCGTAAACCTCTCCCACGCGGCACTGGCTCATCCACGGCGAGCGCACGGACGACACGCGCGTGTAGACATAGCCCGCCATGTGGCGGCCTATCGTGTTGTGCGCCAGTGTTGGATTGCCCGCATCGGGAGGCGTTATCTCGCCGAACGGCGCGAGCCCGAGCTTTACCAGCGCTTGGTAGCCGTTGCATATGCCAAGAACAAGCCCGTCGCGCTTTTTGAGCAGCGAGTGCACGCAATCCGTCAGCCTGCTGTTTCTAAAAAATGCCGTCATGAATTTAGCGGAGCCGTCCGGTTCGTCGCCGCACGAAAAACCACCCGGAAGTATGAGCATTTGGCAGCCGTCTATCGCGCGCGCCGCATCTGCTACGGACTGAGCGAGCATAGACGCGGTCAGGTTGCGTATGACCACGATCTCGGCTGTGCCGCCCGCGCGCTCAACGGCGCGCGCCGCGTCTATCTCCCCGTTGGCACCCGGGAAAGCCATGATGGCGGCACGAGGGCGGGCGGCGCCGCTCCCGCGCCGCCGCGCAGGCGCAGGAGCGGTGCCGCTTATGGTCGGTACGCTCTCGCGCGTCGCCGG
>JAITEC010000119.1 GCA_031282225.1 Oscillospiraceae bacterium
AGTGATTTTATTGCGGAGGGATACAGCGGTATGTGGCGCTCTTTGTGCTTGTCGGCGTCGCGGCACCGAACGAGCCCCGTGGCGAGATTGATATCGTCGATGTTCAGCGCGACAAACTCACTTACGCGAATGCCGGTCGCGTACATGAGATCCAGCATGGCCTTGTCCCGGCAGCCCTTTGAGCCGTACGAGAGGGGCTGTTTGAGAAGCAGCTCCATCTCCCCTATGGTGAGAATGCGCGGCAGCGACTTGGCGGGAGGCGCCGCCGAGGCGTTTGCGGCCGGATTTGCGGGCATGTGTCCCGCCTGGTGCAGATAGGAGTAGAAGCATTTGAGCGCCGCGACCGAACGGGAGACCGTCGAGGCCGACCACCCGTCGTTTTTGAGCTTGTCCACATACGCGGAGACTACGCTCGGCGTCACGCCGTTCCCCTCGTCTATACCGGAGCCGACGAGAAAATCGGAGAAACGGCTCAAATCGCGCATGTACGAGATGACGGTGTTGCTGGGCGCGCGCCTGTCCTCGATGAGATACCGCCTGAAATCTTCAATCTGTGATGCAACTGTCAAGGAGCAACCACCTCCGACACAAATACGGCGGTCAGGCCGCCGGACGCAGGGAGAGAAACGTGACGACGCGCGGTATGAGCATGGCGTCGATAAGGGCGCAGCCCGCGAGCGCGGGGACGCACATAGCGCACCTGACGAAAAAACCCGAACCGAACGGTTCGTCCCGCGCGCGGGACGGGCGCCCGGCTGCGGCGCGCAGGAGTGATAGCGATGATGAGAAGGACTGGACCGACAGGATGAAAAAACAAGGCGCGCTCACGGCGACGCAAGTGGCGAACATCCCCAGCGTGAGCGCCGACACTCCGAAAGAGCGCGCGAGAGCGGCCACGGTAAAGCATAGAAAGAAGCCGCGCGCCGCAGCCAGCGCCGGTATGCATACGACGCCGAGAACGGAGAACCCGAAGAAAACCGCCGCTATATGATACTTGCACACTGACAACAGCCGGGATAAGTACGCCGCGCCGCCCTCGGCGCCGGCTTCCTCCGCCAGGGCGCCCGCGATGCCGCTCAGGCAGTCGCGCAGCCCGCCGGGAGACAGCGCGCCGGCGGCGGCGGCGCCCGCGAAGCAGCCGCACAGAAAGAGAGAGATACATAACGCCGCGCCCAAACGGCGATCCGACCCGAGAGGGGAGGCTGTCGGCACGGTCTTTTCGTTCATAACACATCACCCCATATACAATATGGGACGAGTTGTCAAATATTACTCTCTTGCTTTATCATATTATAAAAATCGCCCGGAATCAATGGGTGCGGCGCAACATTTTTGAATTTTGGTGAATATGACTAAATACGGCTGCGCTCGGCTGCGCTTTTCCCTTCGCGGCTATCTACACACGGCGCGCGAAATATGATACAATTACCCACATATCCGCGGCGCGGCGGGCGCGCGCGGGAGAGAGATTTATAAGTAAAAATAGGCGGTACGGCTGATGTATGAAATAGTATTTAAAATCGAAGGCGGCGAAGACACTGTCATATTCGCCTCGCACGGCGAGAATTTGCTGGAACTCGCGCGGAAGGCTAACGTCGCGATAGACGCCCCGTGTTCGGGCAACGGCAGCTGCGGGAAGTGTCGGGTGCGTCTCATCGAGGGCGAGGTGTACAGCGCGATAACGCGGCACATAAACGACTACGAGTACTTCAACGGCTGGCGCCTGGCGTGCGTGTCAAAAGTCTCGGGGAACGCGAAAATACTGGTGCCGGATATCGCTGCGGCGTATAAGAGCCGTATGCGCGTGTCGGATCTCTCGTCGCCGCTGGAAATAGGCATATTTGAGTCGCTCCAGAGAGAGATGCAAGACGCCGGACTGGAATTTGGCAACGGATACAGTACGTTTATCGTGGAATTCCCGCAGCCGACGCTCCAGGACACCATGCCGGACAACGAGCGGATCACGCGCGCCGTGGCCGCCCGGACGGGCAAGCGCGACGTACACATACGCTACTCGCTGCTCAAAAAACTGCCGAACCTGCTGCGGGGCAACAACTTCCGGCTGCGCTGCCTGCTGTACGGCGAGGGCGAGTCGGTACGCATACTCGACATGTTCCCGCCCGACGGGGTGACGCCTATCTGCGGATTGGCCGTGGATATCGGCACGACGACGGTATCCGCGCTGCTCGTGGATCTTGAGACGGGACGGATCCTCGCCAAGGCGAGCACCGGGAACGGCCAGATACGCTACGGCGCCGACGTAATAAACCGCATAGTCGAGCAGCAGAAGCCGGGCGGGGTAGAGCGGCTGCGCTACGCCGCGGTGCACGAGTCTCTGCTGCCGGTCATACACAGGATGTGCGGCGACGCGGCCATAGACAGCGGACGCATAGGGTGCGTGGCGTTGGCGGGGAACACGACGATGAACCACCTCATGCTCGGCGTGGACGCCAACTATCTGCGCATGGACCCGTATGTGCCCGCGTTTTTCGAGATAGCGCCCATATTCACGCGCGAGGTGGGCATAGATCTGGCGCCGGGCGCGAAGATGATAGTGGCGCCGAATATAGGCAGTTACGTCGGCGGCGACATCACCGCCGGTACGCTTGCGAGCATGATATGGAACTCTCCGGAACTGTCGCTGCTGGTGGACTTGGGCACCAACGGCGAGATAGTGTTCGGCAACAGCGAGTTCCTCATGGCCTGCGCGTGTTCGGCGGGACCCGCGTTTGAGGGCGGGGATATCCGGTGCGGGATGAGGGCCACCGACGGCGCCATAGAGGAATGCCGAATAGACGCCGTGAGCATGGACCCGTACCTTACGGTGATAGGCGGCGGCAAGCCGGTCGGGCTGTGCGGGTCGGGTATCATAGACGTCATGGCGAACATGTTCCGCGCCGGCATTATAAACGGCAGAGGGAAGTTCGTCAGGGATGGCGAGAGGGTGGCGCGCGACGAGTTCGGCACGGGGCGCTATATACTGGCCTTCGACTGCGAGACCGCCACGGGGCGAGAGATATATATCAACG
>JAITEC010000172.1 GCA_031282225.1 Oscillospiraceae bacterium
AGCGCGTCCGTCTCCGACGCGCCGTTGCGCATGTCCTCCACGGCTCTGCGCATCTCGGCGTAAAGGCACGCCTGCCCCGTGTTCGCCGTCTCCTCCCACGCCTCGCGCAGGATCATTCCTGTATTTGTCAAGAGCGCCAGCTTCGTTATCACCTCCCCAAAGTCACGCCTCATCTCCTCCGCCCTCCTCGACAGCTGCCTGTCGGGTGCCGTAGCGCAGCCGTACCATCCGGCGCCGCCCAGCGCGAGCACTACGAGCGCCGCCGCCGCGTCGCCCGACAGGCCATAGAGCACGGCGGCCAAAACCGCCGCCGTGAGCGCCTCTGTCACACATTGGGCGTATGTGACGCGCACATAGTATTCTGCGTACCGCTGCCCGTACAGCGCCTCAAACGCGTGCCTGCTCCGCCTCGCGCGTCTTGACTTATATCCGTAACGCAACAGCCCCATCGCGGCGTATCCCACAAAGTACAGTTCCCGAAGCGGGTACCCCCGCCCTCGCAGCGGCTTGAACATCCCGGCGTGCCCGCGCCCAACCGCGTAAAGCGCCATCCACAGCGCGGCGAGCGCGCCGCCTAGTCCCAATATCGCAATGTCGACCCCTTTTAGCATATTGCCCCCCGCTGTCCCTGTTTTTCAGACTTTTATGTTCAAAACCGCCCTGCCCACAAAGTACGCCGCGACAAACAGCGCCAATGCCACGGTCGTCGCCGCAATCCCAGCCGCAGACGTATAATTCGACGCAAAATCCGGGCTCATCGCTTTTACCACAAATATTAGTGCCGGTGGCATGAACATCATTGCCGCCTGCTCCGTCCTGCCCGATGTTACAGCCGTGTCGATCTCCTCGCGGATTTCCATCTTGTCCGTGAGAATCTCGTGCGTCGTCCGCACGGACTGCCTTATATCGCCCCCGCGCCTGCCGCACGCCCTGAACACGCTCGCGAAGCTGACAATGTCCCCGTTTCCGCTGCGCCGTCCAAAGTCCTCCAGCAGATCCTCTATATCGAAATTATTGTCTACACCTCTCGTTATTATTTCAAGCTCACCGAGAATATACGCTTCCTCCCCGTACTGTTCCGAAAGGTCGCCATAAGCGGCGGCAAACGAATCCCTCACGTTTTTGCCCGCCCCCAGCGACGTGTTCAGCGCGTCTAGCATATCACGGAATTGCCGGCCGAGCGCCAGCGCGCGCCGCCGCAGGACGCTGCGGCGGCGCAACGGTATGGCGGCGCGCCCCGCAAGGGCGCCCGCGCCGCAGCAAGACACGGCATCAAGGACATGTGTCACCGCCGTAGGCCTGCCAAGCGCGTCGCGGCCTATTCCCCCGTAGAATAGGTACCCCATGGCCGCCCCGACGGCAAATCCGACTAGAAACGTGACAATCTTTTCCGCCGAGGCCATGTTATGGACCCCGTAGTTCAGCGCGCGCATATTCGCCGCCGATCGCGCGTATTGCGGCACATCGCCCTTTTTCGCGCTCCCACACCCTGAGCTCATCCTAACCCGCCTCCCTCGTTCGCCGCGCCGCCCCTAAAACACGGCCTTGGCGCCGGCCGTTTTGAACTTATGCGTGTTTACCATGGGGTTGTCCGTCCTGACAAGCCCACCCGACACCTTTAGAGCCGTACTGTCTCCGTCCTCTTCAAATACATACAGGGGATTGAGCGCCACGGCGCCGTTTTCGTATCCGGCGACTTCCGTTATCTCAGTTACCTTGCGCGTCCCGTCGCGCATGCGGGACAGGTGTATGAGCATATCCAGCGCGGAGGCTATTTGCTGCCTTATGGCCTCCAGCGGCAGGCCGGGCGCCCCCTGGAGAACCATGGTCTCCAGCCTGCTGAGCATATCGCGCGCGGAGTTCGCGTGGCCGGTGGACAGCGAGCCGTCGTGCCCCGTGTTCATCGCCTGGAGCATGTCGAGCGCCTCGTCGCCCCTGACCTCCCCCACCACAATGCGCTCCGGGCGCATCCTCAGCGATGTCCGTATAAGCTCTCGGATAGTCACGCGTCCGGCGCCGGAGGCGTTCGCGTTGCGCGTTTCCAGGCTTACAAGGTTATCAAGGCCGTTCAGCCGTAGCTCCGCCGAGTCCTCTATGGTGATTATCCGCTCATGCGCAGGTATATAATTTGACAGCGCGTTGAGGAACGTCGTCTTGCCTGAACCCGTGCCTCCGCTTATCAGGATGTTGTATTTCGCGCGCACGAGTCCCCGGAGGCGCTCCGCCAGCTCGTTCGAGATAGAACCCAGCTCTATGAGCCGCTGCACTGTCATCGGCGACTTTGAGAACTTGCGTATCGTCATCGTGGGTCCCCCGAGCGCTATGGGCGGCAGAACGACGTTCACGCGGGAGCCGTCCGGCAGGCGCGTGTCAACTATTGGACTCGCCTGGTTCACCTCCCGCCCCGCCAATCCGACGACGCGGTGTATGACGTCCTCCAGGCGCCGCCTGCTCTCAAACCTCATATCAAGCCTCTCAAGCGTGCCGTGCCTCTCCACGAAGATGTTCTCGTGCCCGTTTATCATGATTTCCGTGACGGAATCGTCCGTCATGATGCCGTCCAAGAGACCAAAGCCCCTTATCTGGCTGTATACCTGCCGCACTACGGAAACCTTTTGCTCTATGGCGCAGTAATCGCCTCCCACGCGCCGCTCTACCGCCTCGCGTATGGCGTCCTCCAGCTCCTCGTCCCCCATAGTGCCGAGCGGCAAACTGTCCGCAGCGTAGCGCTTGACCTCCGCCACGAGTTCCCGCTGCCTGTTAAACTCCATATTGTCCCCGCCTCGCCCCCGCCGTCCGGCTCTCCTCCGCCTCCTCCGCCAAGGCGTCAAAGGCTCCCGACTCGGACAGTATCCTCGCGATCCGCCCCGTATCGGCGCCCTCATATCGCGGCGCTCCGCCCAGTACTCGCACGCCCTCATAGCTGTCGCTGCTGCTTGTCTTGCCGCTGTATTTGTTGTAAAAAATGTATGCCGGGGGGACGCGCGCGCCGTCTTCCCTGTTCTCCATTATCTCAAGGACGCGCATCGCCGCCGCCAGCTTTCCGTTGCTCATCCGCGAGCCGTCGGACACGAACACAGCGGCCTGCGCGTGCCGCAGCAGGCGCATTGCGGGTCGCCCGGCCGACAGCGGCGCGTCCGCAACGACATATTCATATGCGCCCGAGTCCCTAAGGCGCGCCATGAGCTCGTCTATATCGCCCTCATCGAGCTCTAGCAGGTCCAGCGCCGTGCGTGGCGGCGCGAAGAAGAACACGCCGGAGCTGTCCCTGCGCGCCCCTATCTCAAGTTTCAGCGGCAAATTGGCGGTGCCGCTCTTGATAGCGAATATCACGTCGCTGAAATCGCTCTGCCCATCCCCGGTAAAGAACGCGCCCGAGTCACCCAGCGGCTCCAAGTTCAGGTACAGCGCCGCGTGCCCCGCGCGCGACAGGCACATGGCGCACGCTGCGGCAGCAGTAGAGCATCCCGTCCCACCTGACGCCGCCGTGAACACGACGACGCGCGTCCCAATGCCCGCTCCGCCCCCGCCGTCTGCGAGTCCGCACGCCGAGTCGAATATTTCGAGCACCTGCCTGTAGAGCGCCTCCGCCTTTTGGTACTTGCATACGGCGCGCGCCCCGCTTACGGCGGCGGCTCCCGGCGAATTTGTCAGGTACGCAAACCCGCAGCGTTTCGGCACCATGCCGTCGTGTATGTCAAACGACTCCCCCGCAAGAAATACGTCTATCCTGGTATTGGCAAAGCACTCGCGCGCCGCTTCCCATCCCGTAAACGCGTATACCTCCAGCCTTCCGGCGTAACGGGCGGCAAAGTGCGACGATAGCCTTTCAAGGTACCCGGCGTCGCCATCCAATATCGCCAGCTTGATCTTCATCCCGTCCCCCCGCTCTATCAATAATAGTTACAATACTTGACCTATGATGTCCGAATTATATTCATTGTCCACAAATATGTCAAGCGATTTTTGTGCATTTTGCACAAAAATCAGACTGTTTATCTATCTTTGGTAGTTATCTTGTATATATTTTTGGACATAAAAAATACGGCGAGCAATCGCGGCGGCCGACATTTGCCACGCGAGCATTCGCCATCTGTGTAACTGAAAAACCCGTTTTTTCAATGAATATTTTCTTTGATGCGTTACCCGTCCAAAAACGTATACCTTTATAGATTATGGCATTTGTATGGGAAGAGACGGGGACAGACGCAGTTTTTGTGTAAATTACACAAAAACTGCATATAAATTTTGTAGGAAAAGTTATTGCGCCCGCTTTTTTTATGTGTTATACTCACGTCCAGCATGGTATGACTTCTCGGACTGCGGAAGCCGTACTTGCAAAAATTATATGGAAAGAGTGTGAAATGATGAAAAAAGCAATTTCCCTGTTCCTGGCGCTTGTCATGGCCCTCGCCCTCGCCGCGTGCAACGGCGGCGGCGACAAGGCTTCCGACAGCCCGTCGACCTCCGCGTCCCCGGCGCCGAGCGCCGGCGGCGGCAGCGAGCCGGCCGACACGGCTTCACCCGACGACGCGGGCGAGCCGGCACCCCCGCCGGACGGAAGCAAGCCCTATCCCAACGCCAACCCCGACGGGAGCCTCAACCTCGACACGGTAGCGCACTACGACCCCGAGTACGACTACACGCAGAACCCAAGGTACAAGTTCGCGTACCTGGCGACGGAGAACAGCTTCCTGTACCAGATGTCGGCCACGGCTTTTGAGCACTGGGCGCCCATCTACAACATGGAGTGGTACGGCTTCCTGGCCGCCAACGGCGACTCCGACATGTTCCTGACTAACCTGCAAAACCTCATCGACCAGGGCGTCACTGCCTTTGTGCTCGACCCCGACACAACAGTCTTCCCGGCCTGCATAGACATAATAGAGAACTACCCCGACGTCAAGTGGATGAGCCAGATGGCTCCCCCGCGCGACGGCGCGACGGGCGAAGGGCTGCCGGTTGGCGGCAACCTCATCAACCCCTATGTGGGATTTGACAACTACGATGCCGGCGCGCAGCAGGTCTACAAGCTCGACGAGTGGCGTCGCGCCAATATCGCCGACGTGCCTTGGAGCGAAATCGGCTTCATCACAATGAGCTTCTCGACCTCTCCCCCGCTTGTCGAGCGCGTCATAGGCGCGAAACGCGCATGGGAGGAAGTGGGCGCCGAAATAGTGGACGACGTCAACTACTTCGTCGTTGACACCGCTTCTACGGGTCTCACGCTCCAGGGCGGTCTCGACGCCGCCGGGCCCGTCATCTCCACGCACACCCAGTTCAAGAACTGGCTCGTAGTCGGCCTCATAGACGACCTGGGGCAGGCGGCGGCCTCGATAATCGACCAGCAGGGCCTGACGGACGGCTCGTGCGTGGTGGCGTTCGGCGGTTCCGGCTTCATCGCCCAGTGGGACGGCGGCCAGTTCGACGCGTGCCGCTATGCCCTCTACACGGCGAACAACCTCTACAGCGAGCCCATCCTCGGCGCGGTGTACGCGTATCTCAACGGCTGGGCGACGCCCGACACCATCTGGCCGAGCTGGGTGAAGTGGGACGACCACGGGG
>JAITEC010000178.1 GCA_031282225.1 Oscillospiraceae bacterium
TTGCCCATCTCTTCCATGAACGCGTCGAACACCTCGTCCACCACAAACGCCTCTTTCTCTCCGACGCACAGGATGTTGTTGTCGAACGTGGAGGACATGGTGAGGTTGAGGGCGGCAAACGCGAGGTCGGCGGAGGAGTCCACGAGCGAGGGCGGGTTGCCCGGACCTGCGGCTATTACCTTTTTGCCGGAGGCCATGAGGCCTTTTACCATCGCGGGGCCTCCCGTCCCGAGCAGCAACTTGATGGCCGGGTGCTTCATTATGACATCGAGCGTCTGGAGCGTGGGCTTGGACGGGATGGTTATGAGGTTGGGCGGCCCGCCGGCGTCCACTATGGCGCGGTTGACGAGATCCGTTGTGAACGCGGCGGCGTCAGGCGCGGCCGGGTGCGCGTTGAACACTACGCCATTGCCCACGGCGAGGTTGCATATGGAGTTTGCCACTATGGTAGACGCCGGGTTCGTCACGGGCGTCACGGCGCCTATCACACCGAATGGCGCGTAGTACTCGACCGTGAGCCCCTTCGACCCGAAATACGTCTGCTCGGGCACGTCTCCCGTATCCGGCGTCCAGAGGAACGAACCCCAGTTCTTCTCGATCTTGTCCTCGTATCTCCCGTAGCCCGACTCGTCTACTTCCTTGTGGCAGATAGTGTCGAGATTGTCGATGGCGTACTTCTTGACCTTCTCTATCATCTCCTGCCGCTGCCCGACGGTATAGTCGCGCATAAGGACTTTTTGCGCGGCTATGGCCGCCTCAATGGCCTCCTCAATGGAATCAAACACTCCTAGGTACTTTTTTTCGCTCACTGCTCGTACTCACTCCTAATAAATAAAATAATTGGTCCGCGCTTCCGCGATTTACACACATTATATTAACATCTATCAAGCCGGATTTCAATAGCGGCTTGAAAATAATTGGGGTATTTTGATCTCTCCGCACCGACTATTTGTCGCGGCTAAACGCGATGTAGTGCTCCTCCAGCTCCCCCAGCAGATCCCTTTGGCAGGTTGGGAACTGTTTCAGGCACATATGGAACACGACGCATTTCCTGCAGTCCCCGAAGTACGGACACCCTGTGTTCCAGCAATCGCACTCGAGCTTGTCCGCCTCGCCGGCGCACTCAAACGCCTCCATCATCTCCTCACGCGTGACTTTAGGCGGATTGTCCCTCCACTTGTACTTGTTCGGTTGTTCCAGGATGTTTGCTCCCTCTCCCATTTCAGTTTGGCCCCTCTCAAAAAACTAATTTGATCGCCAATTACCCTTCGATATGATCCACGAGCTTGCCCGCTATGCCTGTGTACTTCTCCGGCGTGAGGCGCATCAGGGCGTCCTTTTCGGCTGCCGGCAGATCGAGGGAGGCAACGAACTCCCGGATGGCCTCCCTGTCGACCTTTTTGCCGCGCGTCAACTCGCGGAGCTTCTCATACGGCTTGTCGTGCCCGCACTTGCGCATGACAGTCTGTATGGCCTCGGCCAGTACCTCCCACGAGTCGTCCAGGTCGTTTTGTACCTGCTGCGCGTCTACGCCGAGCCTGCGCAGGCCCTTTATTGTGTAGCGCAGGGCGGTCAGCGAATAACCGATCCCCAGCCCTATGTTCCTCAGGGACGAGGAGTCGCTGAGGTCGCGCTGCAGCCTCGACACTTGCAGCTTGCCGCCTAAATGCGACAGTATGGCGTTGCTCATGCCGAGGTTGGCCTCGGCCGTCTCGAAGCTGATTGGGTTTATTTTGTGCGGCATGGTGGAAGAGCCGACCTCGCCTTCCAACGGCAGCTGCTTGAAATAACCCATGGATATGTACGACCAAATGTCCCGGTTGAAGTCAAGCGCTATGTTATTGAAACGGACGACGAGCGCAAATGCCTCGGCCATATAGTCATGCGGCTCTATTTGCGTCGTCAGCGGATTGTATGACAGGCCGAATTGCCCGACGAACCCCTCCGCTATTCCCTCCCAATCCAAATCGGGATACGCTATGGCCTGCGCGTTGAAATTGCCCACCACACCGTTGAACTTGCCCAAAAACTCCAGGTTCTCCGCCTGCTTTATCTGTCGCTTCCAGCGATAGGCAAATACCGCCATCTCCTTGCCCAGCGTTGTAGGCGTAGCGGGCTGCCCGTGCGTGTGGGAGAGCATGGGCACGTCCCGCAGCCGCCTGGCCATCTCCGAGACGTAACCGGCCAACTCCCTCGCCCTCGGGAGCCACGCCCCCGCTATGCCGTTTTTCATCATCAGCGCGTACGCGAGGTTGTTTATGTCCTCTGACGTACACCCAAAATGCACGAATTCCGCGACATCGGCGAGCGAGGAACCGCCCATGCGCTCTTTTACAAAGTACTCCACCGCCTTGACATCGTGGTTTGTCGTGCGCTCAATCTCTTTGATCCGCTCCATGGACGCATCGTCAAATCCCTCGTAAAGGCCCCCAAGGAAAGACATCTCCTCCGCGCTCAGCGGCCTGAGCCCGTCAAAATGCCGGCTTTGTGCCATGGCGGCCAGCCAACTCGTCTCAATAAGCACGCGGAAGCGCATCAGTGCCCACTCGGAAAAACATCCGCCCAGTTCCTCCGTCTCCCTCGCGTACCGCCCGTCGGCAGGGGACAAAAGGCGATAATTGTTCATATGGCCCCAAACGCCCTGTCGATGTCCGCGATTATGTCGTCTATGTGCTCCGTGCCTATGGACAGGCGCACGGTCGTCGGGGTTATGCCGGAATCCAGGAGCTCTTCCGGCGACATCTGCGAGTGCGTCGTGGAGGCGGGGTGTATCACAAGGCTCTTTACGTCGGCCACGTTCGCCAGCAGGGAGAACAGCCTCAGGCTCTCCGTGAACCGCTTCGCCTGGTCCGCCGTGCCGCGCAGCTCAAATGTGAATATCGAGCCCGCGCCGGCGGGGAAGTACTCCTTGTACAGCGCGTTGTCGCGCCGCGCCGGCAGGCTGGGGTGGTTCACCGCCGCGACAGACGGGTGGCCTTTGAGGTGATCCACGACCCGCAGCGCGTTTTCAACGTGCCTCTCCACGCGCAGCGACAGCGTCTCGAGCCCCTGCAGGAACAAAAACGCGTGGAGCGGCGCGAGGCACGCGCCCGTGTCGCGCATTAGCGTCACGCGCGCCTTGATTATATATGCCAGGTTTCCGGCGGCCTCGGTGAACACCGCGCCGTGATAGCTCGGGTTTGGCTCGCACAGCCCGGGAAACTTGCCGCTCGCCGCCCAATCGAATTTGCCGCTGTCCACTATCACGCCCCCTATGGACGTGCCGTGCCCCCCTATGAACTTCGTCGCGGAGTGTATGACTATATCCGCGCCGTGCTCTATCGGGCGCAGCAAGTACGGCGTCGCGAACGTGTTGTCTATGAGCAGCGGCACGCCGCGCGAGTGCGCGAGAGCCGCTATCGCGCCGATGTCCACTACCGTGGAGTTGGGATTGCCGAGCGACTCGACGAATACGAGCTTCGTGTTTAGGCGGAAAGCGGCCTCAACGGCGCCGAGATCCCAGGCGTCCAGGAATGTGACCCCTATCCCGCACTCGCTCAGTGTGTTTGCGAAGAGGTTATATGTGCCGCCGTAGATAAATTTGTCCGTTATGATATGGTCCCCC
>JAITEC010000033.1 GCA_031282225.1 Oscillospiraceae bacterium
TGCGCACCGCCAATAGGCATATAATAGCGAGGGAGGCAAAATGTATGAGGATGTCGCAGCGCGAAGTTAAGGACTTGGATAGGATCGCGGATATTGTCGCGCGGTGCGACACGGTGAGAGTCGCGTTCTTTGGCGAGGAATATCCTTACATCGTACCGCTGACATTTGGATATGAGACCGTCGGCGGCAAGCTGGCGCTCTATGTGCACGGCGCCAAGGAAGGGCTGCGCCACGAATTGGCCGCGAGGAATCCAAATGTATGCGTTGAGGCGGACATATTCAACGGCTACGTGAAAACGCGGCAGGGCGTGACTACTGCGTACGAGAGCGTTATCGGCTTTGGGACAATCGAGCTGGCCGGTCACGCGGACTCGGTCAAGGGGCTCGATTTGATGATGGCGCACTGCGGACAGAGCGGGCATTCCGCCGAGCGGTGCGTAGCTCTGGGCATAACCTCTGTGTACAAGATCACCGTTGAGAGAATCACCGGTAAAATACGCACGGCGGACAACTGAAGGAATCATGTATATTACAATCTGATAGGAGGCCAGTGCCCAGATGTCGTTCGACAGATTGCAGGACAAGATCGATGAAATGCGCAATCCCTCAGTGTGCGGACTGGATCCGTCGCTGGGGCATATACCGCCGGATATCGTGCGAAAACATATCGTGGCGAGAGGGGAGACGCTCGCGTCCGCAGCGGACGCGTATTTTGATTTCAACGCAGGACTGATAGACGCGTTGTACGACATCGTGCCGGCGGTGAAGCTCCAGTCGGCGTTTTATGAGGCGCTCGGTCCGTGCGGCGCGGTTGCGTTGAAGAACACGGCGGATTACGCCTCCGGGCGCGGCATGTATGTCATTCTCGACGCCAAGCGCGGCGATATCGGCTCGACGGCTGAGGCGTATAGCGAGGGGTACCTGGGGACGTTCAAGATCGGCGCGACTGAATTTGAGCCGTATAACTTCGACGCGATGACGGTCAACGCGTACCTCGGGTCAGACGGACTGGTACCGTTCATGGAGACCGCAAAGCGGCGGGACAAGGCCATATTCGTGCTCGCGAAGACCTCCAATCCGTCTTCGGGCGAATTGCAGGACATTGACATCGGCGGAGGGCGGCGCGTGTACACTGCCGTGGGAGATATGGCCTGTGCCCTCTCGGCCGGGGACACGGGGCGGCGCGGTTTTGAAAGGGCGGGCATCGTTGCGGGCGCCACGTACCCCGGTGAGCTGGCTGCGCTGCGCGAACGCCTGCCACACACATTTTTTCTCGTGCCCGGATATGGTGCGCAGGGAGGGGGGGCGCAAGACGCTGCCGCCGCGTTTGCGCGCGGCGGCGCGGGAGCCATAGTCAACTCGTCCCGCGCCATAATCTGCGCGTGGAAAAATACAGGTGCCGGCGGCGCGGACTACGCCGAGGCGGCGCGCGCCGAGGCGCTTCGAATGCGGGAGGCGCTGCGCCGCGCGGTCTACTGACGCGGTTATTCTCCGGTGTGCACCGGACGGGGGCGAGCGCCACATTGTGAGCGCGCCTGCCTGGCTTGTCGCGTTTACACGCAGCGGATGACAGGCTGCAGCTGCTTGCCGCTCAGGGCGGCCGTTATTGCCTCGGGCAATACGCCGAGGTCGGAGGCGAGCGACGACGGTTTGCCTATGCAGTCGTCTTGGTAGAACGGCACGAAGTAGACGTTTTTTCTGTTGAGCAGCGCGCCTATGTTTGCAAGGTTGACCGCCAAGGCGTCGTTCGTCGCAACGGCGATGAGCACGGGGCGTCCGTTGCGCAGGTGCGCTTTCGCGGCCATTGTCACGCTTGAGTCCGTTATGCCGTGCGCGATCTTTGCCAGCGTATTCCCGGTGCACGGCGCGATTACGAGAATGTCGAGCGGGGCGGCGGGGCCTAAAGGCTCGGCGCCGCAGATGTCGTGTATTATATCGGCGCCGCACAGGGAGGATACCCGCGCTGCAAAGTCCGAGGCTTTGCCAAAGCGCGTGTCCAGGCAGTACGCGCGCTCCGACATGATGGGGACCACGTTTCCGCACAGCGCGCGGAGTTCTTCAAGCGAGTCCACGGCGCGTTCCAAGGTGCAAAACGATCCGCACATCGCAAATCCGATGCATTTGTCTTTCACGACATAACACCTTTTTCCTTTAGAATATTGTATATCGTATCGCGTATGATAGCTCCTGCCGTCACAGGAGCCACCTCGCCGGGGAGCCCCAGCGCCCAGACGGACTTTATGCCCAGGCGCGCGGCCGCCGCGAAATCCACCCCGCCCGGGCGCGATGCCAAGTCCAGGCACAGGCAGCCGCGCTTGAGTTCGCGCAGCCGCGAGCGGCCCAGCACGCGCGCAGGCACGGTGTTCACCACCGCGTCGTACTTGCCCAGCTGACCGTCCAGGCGTTCCGTGTCGGCGAACTCATAACCGTAAGCGTGTATCCACGCCATATCCGCGTAGTTGCGCGCGGATGCCGTTACAAAAGCGCCGAGACCGCGCAGCCTGTGGCACAACAGCTTGCCTATGCGCCCAAAGCCTATGACAAGTACGCGCAGGCGGCACAGCGTGACATCCGTCTCCTCCATCATGAGCTGGAGCGCGCCCTCTGTCGTTGCCACCGCGTTAGCCACTGCTAATTCTTCGCGCTCCATATAATCTATTAACTCTATCCCCATGGAGCCTGCGATTTCCAGCGAGGCGTCGTCGATTTTCCCGGCGCAAACCGCCTGACCGGGATCCAACGCGGCGAATATCTCCCGTGTCGTGTAGAGGCCGCCGGACAGCGGCGTGACAAGCACTCCCTCGCGGGTGGCGAGCGGGAGCGGCAGCACCACGCAGTCCGCGCCCGCCGCCGCCTCCGCCGCGAGCGGAGCCTGCTCCACGCCTCTTATGGCGGATATCTTGTCAATGGCGAACGTCTTCACCTCGTGC
>JAITEC010000059.1 GCA_031282225.1 Oscillospiraceae bacterium
CCGAGATCGTCGTCGTCCGCGGCGCAGGAAGCTCTGCGGCTGACCCGGAGGACGTCTTTGACGCGACAATCGAGGCTCTAAACGAGTCCGTACGCACAAACTCTCCCGTAGAGGTTGAGTACAACGCGCCGTCCTCTGCCGGAGGGGACATCGACCTCGACGCCCTCCTGCGCGAGGTGGCGCGCGATCCCGTGTCCGCCGTCTACGACCCCGAGACGCTGGAAATTTCCGACAGCACGGTTGGCGTGAGCTTCGACAGGGAGATCGCGCGCGCGATGCTCGACGGTGCCGTCGCGGGCGAGCGTATAGTAATCCCGCTCGTCTTCACGCAGCCTGAGGTCACAAAAGAACAGCTGGAAGGCCTGCTGTTCCGCGACATCTTGGCCGAGCGCACGACCACCGTGGCCGGCACGTCCAACCGCGCCCGAAACATACAGCTCGCGGCGGAGGCCATAAACGGCTTGGTGCTCAATCCGGGCGACGAGTTCTCGTTCAACGGCACAGTCGGTCAGAGGACCTCCGAGAAGGGATATCTGTCCGCCGGAGCCTACGCGGGCGGCAAGACCATCCAGGAGATAGGCGGCGGCATCTGCCAGGTGTCCTCCACTATATACGACTGCGTGCTGCATGCCGATTTGGAAGTCGTGTCGCGCTCGAACCACATGTTTGTTGTAACTTACTTGCCGTACGGCAACGACGCCACCGTCAACTGGGGAACCATCGACTTCAAATTCAAGAACAACACGGATTACCCCATAAGGATAGAGTCGGTTCTGGTGGAGCGCAAACTCACGGTCAAGCTGCACGGCACAAAGACCGACACGGGATATGTCAAGACGGACTATGTCACCATCAGCTCTACGGGATTCAATACAGTGGAGATGGAGGACGAGTCCGTAGCACCGGGGACATCTAAAGTTGACACCGCCGGCCACAGCGGCCTCGTCGTAGAGACATATAAGTACTACTACGACGCCGACGGAAACCTGCTCAACAAGACTTTCGTCTCAAGGAGCTCATACAGAGCCCAGGACAAGATAGTGCTCGTGCCGCCGGGTACCTTAGAGCCCGAGCCCTCCGAGTCTCCCGACGAACCTGGCTCCTCCCCCGCCGAGGGGGAATCTGCGGATCCCTCTCCTGCCGATACGCAGGACGGCGGCGGGGACACGCCCGAGACTCCTGACGAGAGCCCCTCGACTGGCGTCACGCCCCCCGCGTCTCCCCCGGATGAGCCGTCCGGCGGGACTCCCGAGCCCTCCCACGACGACGACCCCCTCCCTGAGGCACCCCCGGACAGGCATCCGGGCGACGAATTCGAGGATTATCCCACAAAATAATGCACTATCAAGTTCACGCAGGCGCCGTATGATTTTATGCCGAGCGGCTGTCCGTTCGCTTTGAGGAACCCGTCGTATATTGAGCTCACAACGGCGCCCGCTCCCGTGTCTGAGCGCTGGGCGCGCCAATACTCGCTGTTATCCGCCCAGTCAAGCAGCACCTCGTCGTTGAGCCCGGACATGACGCGCTCCCATTCATCGGCATCGGCGGAGCGCAGCGCGTTTGACAAATACATGAGCCCCGACAGCGCGCCCGAATACCTGTATACGGGGATACCGGACGTCACGCAGGCGGCAACGCCCACAAAATTCGCCTCATCTTCGGAGAACACGCCGCGCTGGTGCGCTATCTCATGCGCCACGGTAGCGGGGATAAGGCACCTGGGGGCATCGGTATTTATGTTGCTCTCTCCGGTGAACGCGAAATAAAACCCCGTGTAGCCCAATCGGCTGTACACGCGCGAGTACAACATGGGCTTGGGGCGGTACTGTCTGTCTCCGAGCCCCTCTATTTCGCCCTCCAGGGCGTCGAACACGCCGTCCGACAGGGAGATAATATCGTCTATCTCCTCAGCGAAGTGGCCTTCCGCGTCGCGCTTGACCGCGCCGGACGCGCTGTTTGCCATATCCGCAAATAGCCGGGCGGCCTCCGCCAGCTGCTGCGCGGTGACCCCTCCCCCGTCCGCCTCGCCCCTCTCCGCAAGGCCGGGCGAGTGGTATCCCACTCCCCACAACCAGCAGAAAGCCGCCCAGGCGTACAGCGCCGCGAGCGCGAGCGCGTACGCGCGCACGGCCACTATCGCGCGCCATCCGCGCCTGTGAGCGGCGCGCGTCACGGTCCTCACAACATGGTATAGTACCCACAACACGCACGCCGTGCACACCGCCTCCGCAAGCGACATGAAAGGCATGGCGGAGCTCACCTTGCCCAAAAGCGACCTCGCCGGTGCCGCCGCGTATTTATTTATGGCTTCCATGACCCCGGCGCTGCCGCGCGCGAGATAGTATATGCCAATCAGCGCGGCCGGGACTGCCGCCGGGACGATGTATGCCATCGCGCCGCGCCTCTTGGCGCGCCCTTTTTTCTCCGACATCTATTTTTTTGTCCATTCCTTTCGCCGCTCGAGCTCCTCCCGCTCCACTTGGGCGTACGCTATCTTGCCTATGCTCGTCGTGGGAAGCTGTGCCCGGTATTCGATTTCGCCCGGCATCGCGTATAGGGCGATGTTCCGGCGGCAGTGCTCCATGATGCTCTCCCTGAGCTCGTCCGTTGGCTCCACGCCGTCTCGCAGGACGATAAACGCCTTTGGCCTGCGTATCTTGTAATCATCCGGCACGCCAATTACGCAGCATGCCCTCACGCTCCCGTGCCGGCATATGGCGTCCTCGAGCTGCGAGGGATATATGCTGTATCCGGAGGACATTATTACCCTTTTGAGCCTCTGCCGGAAATACACGAAGCTATCGCCGTCCATATAGCCCAGGTCGCCCGTGTGCAGCCACACGCGCCCGTCGGCGTGCGTGCGCAGGACGAGCGCCGTCTCCTCCGGGGCGCCGTCGTATCCGGCCATTACGGTGGGCCCTGATATGCATATCTCGCCCGTCCGGCCCAGTTCCAGCTCACGGTCGGTGTTGGGTTCCACAATTTTGTAAAGCGTATCGGGGTATGGCTTCCCTATGCTCCCGTCGCGGTGATAGTCCCTCGGCGTGAGGCAGCTTGCCGTCACGCACTCGGTGAGCCCGTAGCCCTCGCGTATCTGCACGTTCGCGCCGTGCTCCCGCAAAAAACCGTTCACGCGTTCGCGCAGATCCGGCGCGAGCGTATCGCCGCCGGAAAACACGCCTTCAACCTGGGACATGTCGAGCCCCCGGATGCGCCGCATCCGCAACAGCGCCTCAAACAGCGTGGGAACCCCCGCTATATAGTGCGGCCTGTGCCGCCGGAGCAATTTCGCGTATGAGCGCACGGAAAACTGCGGCACCAG
>JAITEC010000100.1 GCA_031282225.1 Oscillospiraceae bacterium
TTATTAGTAAACGGCCATTCATATTACGATGATCACTTCGTTTTTAATTACGGGTGGCAGCGCTACCAGTATAACAATTTGCAACGCGATTTCTTCCGTATAGCAGACGGGCAAGAGTCTGGCGTCAGATATATAATGGCATATCGAGATCTTGTCTCAATCATTCAATAAATGGCTTGAAAATGCGAACAAAAAAATACTATTCACGCGTTGCGGCAGCTGCGATAGCTGCGGTATTATTCCTTGTGCCGCAAACTCTGGTACTAGCGGAGGGCGAGAATAAAAAAGCGGTTGACGAAGAGCGACATACGCCGGGCTATCTTACAGATGAGGCAAGACTGCCCGGCATGTTGCCAATAGTAAACGCCGATGTAGCCTATCTTACAATTAGGAGAACCGGCGACAGCGGAATTCCGGTTACAATATCCAATCGCGAGAAAATAGGCGCCGTTTGTGAGTTCATTAACAATGCTGAATATTACGTGTGCAGCCCCGAGTTTAGAAAGCAGAGTGGTGGCGCAGGCGGTTGGAGCTACTGGCTCCGGATGTACGGCGATCAAGACGATGTCCTATTTTCGTATTCCGGCGGCGCATGGCCGTTCTATGACGGTACGGATTATTACGACTTGTTGCGAACCGAAAGGAAAGCGCTGGACGATCTGCTCTCCGAGCTTTACGCCGGAGGCGATGATTTGGAAACTGACGAACCGGCACCCGACGCCCAGTACGGCGACGTACCGTCGGGCGCGTGGTACAGCGGGGCGGCGGACTTTGTGACAACGCGCGGACTGATGGCGGGGACAGGCGACAACAAGTTCTCGCCCGATGCACAGATGACGCGCGGCATGCTCATAACCGTGCTGGCCCGTATTCAAGGGGTTGACGTAAGCGGCGGCTGCACATGGTATGGCAGGGCCGCGCAGTGGGGCATGGAGCGCGGCATCACGGACGGCACGGACATGGAGGGGGGCGTCACGCGTGAGCAATTCGCCGCGATGATGTACCGTTTTGCGTGGATGCAAGGCAAAAACACAAGCAAAACAGCAGGCATCGTTGCCTACCCTGACATTGGCGACGTGTCCAAATGGGCGCGCGAGGCGGTGGAGTGGGCAATAGCCGGCGGGCTCATGCAAGGGCGCACGGCGGCGGCTCTAGCGCCGCACGCAATAGCGACGCGCGCGGAAGCGGCGGCAATGCTGCAACGATACCTAAGTTAATACGCAGCGCAACCGGGCGCGGCCGCCCCTACGGGCGCGGGTCGTTTTTTCGTAGATTCTTATCTGTCAAATTACCCAATATATATCTCGCGTTTTGGGAATTGTTAGTAATAATTTCAGTTGACAATGAAAAAATAATGATAAAATTTAAAAATTAACAAAATAAGGAGACAAGTTAAGAGGTGTTGATATGGAAGAAGAGAATCCCGAAGGCCTTAGCTGGAAGTTTATAGCATATAAACAAGGTGTCCAGATTGCTTCGCTTGAGTGTCCGGATGATGCTGTGGGTACTGTTATAAAGGATATTTTTATTTCGCAACAGAGAGGGATATCAACCCCAAATATGGCGATTAGCGTATTGCTTCAAAGCGTCATAGACAAAAACATATTGACTCTGGAGACAATTTCAAAATTAACAGAAATCGAAGAAAGGTATTTGGCGCGGTTGCTGGAAGGTGTATTTGAGCCGACAGATATACGGAAACTAATACATCTAACTGATATAATTGAAAAATTACGATGATAGGAGCAGGGCGGCAAAAGAGGACGCCCTGCTCTTTGCGTCGGTCTCGGGCCACACGCCCCAGATCGTCGGTGAACGCGGCGATCTGGGCAAACTTGGCCGCCGTTGTCGCGGTTTTGACCCCTTTACATTTGCGCCGTAATGTGCTAGTATCATGGTGCGGCGAGTTTTCGCCGCAGATTTCGCGCTCTCGGCAGCGGGATACAGCCGGGGAGACCGGTATACTTTCCGCCCGCCGCTGGGACGCTGAAAATGTGGAAAGAAAGGGAATTGATCAGGACATGATAACGAAGGAACAAAAGACAGCAGTAATTGAGAGCAACCGTACGCACGATAAGGACACGGGCTCTCCCGAGGTGCAGATAGCCATACTCACGGAGCGCATCTCGCAGCTCACCGAGCACTTGAAAATCTTCAAGAAGGATAACCACAGCCGCTTGGGGATGCTCAAAATGGTGGGGCACCGCCGCAGGCTGCTCGACTACCTGGCGAGGAAGGACGTAGAGCGCTACAGGGCCTGCATAGCCAAACTCGGCATCAGGAGATAGTTTGCGAGGGACCCGGCGGCGCCGCAGCCGGGTCCCCCGGTATATGAGCGGCGCGACAATGCGGGCATACAGTCCCGTAGCAGTTGAAAAAGCGCCCGACGGACGTTTCCGGACGTGTTTTCAAGTGCTAGGAGGCTGTGCGCACCGCCAATTTGAGAGGAGCGCAACATTAATGGTTATATCACGCAGGGAATTCACAAACGAGAAGAAGTACGCAATGGAACTCGCCGGCCGCCGGCTGGTCATGGAGACGGGCAAGCTCGCGGAGCTCGCCAACGGCGCCGTGCTCGTGCGCTACGGAGAGACGACGGTGCTCGTCGCCGCAACGGCCTCGGCGCGCCCGAGGGACGGGATAGACTACTTCCCGCTCTCCGTGGATTTCGAGGAAAAATTGTACGCCGTGGGGCGCATACCGGGCGGGTTCCTGCGCAGAGAGGGGCGCCCTTCGGAGCGCGCGGTGCTGGCAAGCCGCATGATAGACAGGCCCATGCGCCCGCTGTTCCCGCCGGATCTGCGAAACGATGTCGTAATAACGTGCACGGTGCTGTCGGTGGACCACGACTGCTCTCCGGAGATAGCGGCGATGATAGGCGCGTCGGCGGCCATAGCCATATCGGATATCCCGTGCGGCGGGCCGATTGCGGGCGTGGGCCTGGGGTACCGCGACGGGCAATTCCTCATAAACCCGACTTCCGAGGAGCGTGCGCAGTCCGAGATGTATTGCACGATAGCCGGCACGTCCTCGAAAATAGTCATGATCGAGGCAGCCGCCCGCGAGGTGCCTGAGGACGTGATGTTCGAGGGCATAATGCGCGCGCACGAGGAGATAAAGCCCGTAATAGCGCTCATAGAGCGCATGGCGGCCGAAATCGGCAGGTCTAAGTTTGAGTATGCGAAAGCCTCGTTCAACGAGGAGCTGTTCGCCAAGATAGTCGGTGAATATCTCGGGGAAGTCGAATATTGCATGGACACTGACGACAAGAACGTCCGGGAGGAGCGCTACAACGCCGTAGTCGAGAAGATGATAGGGCAGTTCGGCGGGCAGTACCCGGAGATAACCGCGCAGCTCGAGGAGATCACGTATAGGATACAAAAAAAGGTAGTCAAGGCGTGGCTGCTGGCCGGCAAGCGAGTGGACGGGCGCGCGAT
>JAITEC010000102.1 GCA_031282225.1 Oscillospiraceae bacterium
CCGCTTCCGGCGCGGGCTCCGCCTCCGGCGCGGGTTCCGCTTCCAGCGCGGGTTCCCCTTCCGGCGCGGGCTCCGCTTCCGGCGCGGGCTCCGCCTCAGGCGCGGGCTCCGCTTCCGGCGCGGGCTCCGCCTCCGGCGCGGGCTCCGCTTCCGGCGCGGGTTCCGCTTCCGGCGCGGGCTCCGCTTCCGGCGCGGGCTCCGCTTCCGGCGCGGGTTCCGCCTCCGGCGCGGGCTCCGCTTCCGGCGCGGGTTCCGCCTCCGGCGCGGGTTCCGGCTCCGGCGCGGGGATGTCGGCACCCAGCTCGTAGCTCTTGTATATCACGTTCGGCGGCAGGGCTATCTCCATGTCGCTCAGCCCTGCGGCGGGCGGGACCAGGATTACCTCGATGTCGTCTCCGACCGTCACGGCGCCGCTCGTCACCTCGAAACGGAACAGGCCGTCCCATTCACCCTGCGCCGCGCCGTGTTCGGATGCGGTGAACATCGACAGCGCCAGCGACGCGGCGAGCGCAAATGCCAGAACCCTCTTTACTGCCTGCATATCTTGTATGTATTTCATATTCCTACCGCCCCGCACAACAAAATATCCGATTTCAGGGAGTCGGATACGCACTCTCAGAAAGGTATACCTTTTGAGAGCGGATTTGCCTTGTCTGGAAGATAACATAAAAGTTAACAAAATACAAGCTATTTCACGTAAAAAAATTAAATATCACGAAAATTTAATATTCTCAACTATTATTTGTGTGTTTTGTAACCTAACCTCCGACCGGTTTCCCACAGTCTCAAAAGGTATACCTTTACAGATCGGCGGGGGAAGGAAAAAATAAAAATTCAATAAACACTTGACAGCCGCAATATTATATGATATATAATATTGCGGCTTCACTAATATTTTGATCGGAGGTGCTATATGGCTATCAACGCGACCGGCGCGCTGCTCGACCTGTGCGTGCTGGCTGTCACAGCGCGGGGGGACGCCTACGGTTACGCGCTCACGCAGGGCGTGAAGAAGGCGCTCGACGTGTCTGAATCCACCATGTACCCCGTCATGCGTCGGCTGCAGACACAGCGGTATCTCGAGACGTACGACACGCCGCACGACGGACGCAACAGACGGTACTACCGCCTGACGGACGCCGGGCAACAGACGCTCGACGCGCTCAGCGCGGAGTGGGAGGATTTCAAAAAACGCGTAGACGGAATACTCAAGGGGGGCGACGCCGCATGACTAAGCGGGAATTTTTGGATAAGCTCAGGAGACGGCTGCGCGCGCTGCCGCGCGACGAGATAGACGCAGCCGTGAGCTATTACGACGAGTACATCAGCGACGCGGGCGACGAGGCGGAAGCCATAGCGCAGCTCGGCTCGCCGCTGGAGGTTGCGGGGCTCATAGCGGCCGGCGCTGCGGCGGGCATAGGCGCGGGAGGCGAGGGCGCCTCGTCCGGAGAAAAGCGCGGCGGCGCCCGGACGGCAGCCATTGCCGTCCTCTCCGTCTTCGCGCTGCCCGTAGGTCTGCCCCTGGCCATATCGCTCGCCGCCGCCGCGTTTTCCACGGTGCTGGCGGCGCTGACCGTATTCGTGTCGCTCGGCGCCGTCTCGGCGGCGCTCATATTGGGCGGTGTTGCGTCCGCCCTGATCGGCTCGCTAGCCATGCTGCGCGATTTCGCGCTCGGGCTCGCGGTGTCGGGCGAGGGCCTAGTCATGTTCGGCGCCGGCTGGCTGCTGCTGCGCGCGCTCGCGTGGCTGTGGAAGCGCGGCGCGGTGTCGGCGGCGCGCGCGATCGGCACGTCGATTTTGAAAAAGGCAAACAAACTCAAGGAGCGATCATAATCAACGGAAGAAAGGAATAGCCATTTTAAGAAAGAATGGCCATAAAAATCATGAAAAAAACATTGACATCCATAGCTGTAATAGCGTTGGCCGCAGGCACCGTGATGATTGCGGCGGCGTGGGGCCTGGGCGCGCGCGGCGCCGTGTCGTTCGGCCCGTCCGGGCTGCGCGTCACGAGGCAGGGCAAAGAAGAGACTCTGTCACAGCGCGGCATAGAGGGCGTCACATCCCTGGATATCGCCGCCGTGTCGGCTGACATCGAGTTCATCCCCGCCGAAAATTTCGGCTTCGACATCCGCACGTCCGCAGGAGAACCCAAGTGGAGCTTGGAAAATGGAAAGCTCTCCATAGAAGAGACCCATACCGCATGGGCATTCCACCTGGAATTTCCGCTGTTCGCGCCGGCGGCATCCGACAGCGGCGGTTCATATGTAAAGGTATACTACCCAATGGGCGAATCGCTGGATAGGCTGGCCGTCAGCGCAGTCTCGGGCGATATGGATTTTCCCGGGCTCAGCGGGCGCGTGAGCGAGTCGTCGTTCTCCACAGTGAGCGGGAATATCTCCGTCGCCGCGCTTGATACCGACGCACTCAGTTTCGCTTCCGTGTCAGGCAATATCGAGGCCCGAGATATCTCGGCGAGGCACACGCGCCTCGGCTCCACGTCGGGCAGCGCCGCGTTAGCCGGCTTCTTTGGCGAGTTTGAAGCCAATACCGTGTCCGGGGATATCGCAATCGCCGCCCAATCGGACGGCACCGGGTCGGATTACAAGATTGAAACCGTGTCCGGCACAATAAACGTGGCCGGCCGCCGCGTGGACGGCATATCGGCGCAGTCGTCGGCGCCGGGCGCGGGATCCTCGTTCTATGTAAAGACCGTGTCCGGCGACATAACGATAGACTGGTAGCCAATTTGCATCCGGCGCGTCGGCAGCCCCCCCGCCGACGTCTATACCGTGTCGCGCGTCACGTCTTTAATCCACTTTCTCGTCCGCATCCGCGCCAGCAATACTCCCGTCTTCGCCACCTCCTCCAAGAGGACGCTGGAGTACACAACGGCAATGCCCGCGCCGAACACGAGGCCGGATACCGCCGCCATCGGCAGCGCCAACACATAGAGCGACAGACAATCTATGAGCATCACCGCGCGGACGTCCCCCCCGCCGCGCAAGATGCCTATGCCAATGGCAAACCCCCCGTTTCGCAGCGGAACCACGGCCGCCAAAATCAGCAGCATTGACGTGGCCGCGCCCGCCGCTTCCTGCGACATCTTGAACAGGGGGTATATAAACGGGCTAACAACGGTGAGCGTGGCCACCAGCAACAAGATGCCAGAGCCGAGGCCGAGCAGGAAACCCGTCGCCGCCAGCGATTTGGCCATCGGGTACACTCCTTCCGTGTTGCCGGCCCCTATCTCTTTGCCTATTATGACCGATACGGCGCTCCCCGTGGCGAAGACGGCCACCGTGAACAATTTCTCAATGTTCCCCGCTATGTTGTACGCCGCCAGAAGCGCCGTGGACGAGGGCATATGCCCCAAGATGACGGGGTAGAGCATCAGCGACACGCCCCACAGCGCCTCGTTTATAACTACAGGCAGCGAGTATTTTATAAAATCTTTTACAATGAGCATACCCGGCTTGAAGAACATACGCATGTTCAGCCGCAGGTGCCGGTTGAGCATGGCGTAAGCCACCACCACCGCAAACTCTACGATCCTGGCCGCCAGCGTAGCCACTGCGGCGCCCACCACGCCCATCGGCGCTATTCCGAGCGTTTCGCTGCCAAATATAAGCAGCCAGTTTCCAAAAATGTTGATGAGCGACGACGAGCTTAGCACAATTACCCCGAGCTTTGGGTTCTCGCAGCTGCGCTGCGCCGCTATGTATACCTGGGTCATTGAGGCGAACACCTGCGATATGCCGACAAGGCGCGCGTAATCCACCGCCAGATCCAAAAGCCCATCGTCGCCGTTGATGAGCCTGAGTATTTCACGCGGGGCGGCGAGCATAACAACGGCCACAAGCAGCGATACCGCGAGGGCGACATATGTGCCAACGCCAACGACGCGGCTTATCGCCCCCCTGTTCTGCCGCCCCCAGTACTGCGCTATGAGGATTCCCACGCCGCTCTGTATGCCAAACGTCAG
>JAITEC010000126.1 GCA_031282225.1 Oscillospiraceae bacterium
TCACGACTGCGCCGTAACAAACGAGATACGAAGGCTTAGTTCTCGCGTTGTGACGCTCGCAGAGAGCATTTTCCGGGGACTGAATCCCCGGAAAATGCGAAATTTAACAATTTTTGCTCTGCCGCACGGGGCGCACTCCTGCGCAAAAATTCATTTCGCCGTCGGCGAAAAGGACGAAAGTGCACAAACGGCCGCAAACGAATTTATTCGCGCGTTTGCAATTGCTGTCAAAAATATATATAATTGCATCGCCACACTATTCAACTCAACAAAAAGGGGAACGCAGAATGAAAGATTTTAAGGACAAGATAGTATTTATCACAGGCGGGGCATCGGGCGCGGGGATGGGGCAGGCGCAGATGTTCTCGGAGGCCGGGGCGCGCGTGGTCATTGCCGACGTGAGGCAGGACCATCTCGACGAGGCGATAGGGCACTTCAAGGGCAAGGGCGCGCCGGTGCACGCCATACGGCTCGACGTGACGGACCGCGCGGGGTACGCGGCGGCGGCGGACGAGATAGAGCGCGTTTACGGGGCCGCGCCGGATATCCTCGTGCTGACGGCGGGCGTGAACGTGTTCGGCCCGGCCGAGGCCACGTCATACGACGATTACGACTGGGTAATGGGCGTGTGCCTGGGCGGCGTAGTCAACGGCCTGGTGACATTTGTGCCGCGCATGATAAAAAAGGGAGCCGGGGGATACATCGCCGCCACGGTGTCGTGGGGCGCTTTCGGCGCGGGCTCGATGACCGCGCCTTATACCGCCGCGAAGGTGGCCGTGCTCAACCTCATGGAGAGCTACCATATAGCGCTAAAGCCGTATGGCATAGCGGTGTCCGCGCTGTGCCCCGCGAACATCCGCTCCCGCATATACGAAGCGGCGCTCCACAGGCCGGAAAACCTGCGCGACACGGGCTACAACGTCTCGGAAGACACGCAGAGGTTTCTCGCCGGCGTACATAAGAGCGGCATGGATCCGCGCGTGCTCGCCGACTACCTGAAGAAGGGCATGGAGGACGAGGTGTTCCTCATAATCCCTTACAAAAACGGCCCGCGCATGGTGGAACTCGAGTTTGAGAGGTTCAAGCACTATGCCTCGCCCGAGGGCATGAAATATCTCGAGGAAAAACAGAAACAGCCGCCCACACAAGAGGAGATAGAGATGATGTCCGAGCGCGAGGGATACGACGTGTCGGTATCGCGCCAGATGTCCCCGGGCGAGGGCGCCCCGCTGACATTTGAGGAGAGCGGATTTGCCAAGGCGCGCGCCGACGCCGATTGGGTTGACCCGAGCAAACGGGCAAAATAATCCGGAGGATCATTTGCCGCGCAGCTTTTTGAAAAAGCCGCTCATCAGCGCGGCGCACTCCTCCTCCATTACGCCCCCGAAGACCTCCGTGCTGCACCCGTAGTCCTCCATGAACAGGTTTATTACGCTGCCGCACGAGCCTGAGGCGCTCTCGCGGGCGCCATAGCACAATAGCGCCAGGCGCGCGATAATGACCGCGCCCGCGCACATCGGGCACGGCTCGACAGTGACGTACATGCGGCACCCCGTCAGGCGCCAGTCGCCCAGCGCGGCGCACGCCTCTTCGATAGCGAGCATCTCGGCGTGCGCTGCGGCGCTGCGGCGCTCCTCCCGGCGGTTCCGCCCCGTCCCCACGATGCGCCCGTCAGCGTCGGCCACGACGCATCCGACGGGCGTCTCGCCGCTTAGGAGCGCCTCCCGCGCCAGCTCAAGCGCGTGTCCCATATAGAATTCGTGTCCTTGCACTTGCTGCCGCGCCCCCCTGACATTCGGCGCCGGCTCACGGCGCCTTTGAGCTACGTCGGTATGTACTCCCTGAGCTTTGCGAGCACCTCTTCTATGTCGATCGGCTTGCCAATGTGGTCGTCCATGCCGGCCTCCAGGCACTTTTCCACGTCCTCGCGAAATACGTTGGCCGTCATCGCCACGATGGGCACCGTTTTTGCCTTGGGGTCGTCAAGCGCCCTGATTTGGCGGGTGGCCTCGCAGCCGTCCAGCTCCGGCATCTGCATATCCATGAGGATCATGTCGTAGCTGCCGGAGTTTTTCGAGAATTTATCCACGGCCTCCACGCCGTTTTCCGCGCAGTCGAGCGTTAGCCCTGTCGGCTCGAGCAGAGCGACGAGTATTTCGCGGTTTATCTCCACGTCCTCCGCGAACAGGACACGCTTTCCCGCGAACGCGCCCTCCATGCCGCCGCCTACCGCCGCCGGGTCGTCGCGCCTGCGCGCGCCGAGGCACTCGCTTATTACATCCGCGATGGGCGACGGGAACAGCGGCTTTTGCAGGAAGCTGTGCACGCCGGCTTCCTTGGCGCTCGATTCCATGCTGTCCCACTCCGCGCTGGAAATCATTACGATGACGAAATGTTCCGTGTCGCGCCGCGATATAATGCGGGAGAGTTCTATGCCGTCCATGTCCGGCATTTTCCAATCTATAAAATAGATGTCGTACCCGCCGTGCGCGTCTATGAGCGACAGCGCCTCCTTGCCGCCCGGTGCGGCGTCGCACTTGAAACCTATCCGTTTGGCGATGTCGAGAAAATAGTCAAGCACTTCCTCCGAGTCGTCCACTACGAGCGCGTGCAGGCTGCCGAGCGACACGCCCGGCGCGAGGACGCCCCGGAGGACGCCCGGCGACCCCTCGGCGACGCCGAGCCGCGCGGTGAACGTGAAGACGGAGCCGCGCCCGAGTTCCGAGTCCGCGCGTATGGTGCCGCCCATCATCTCCACTATGCTCTTGGAAATCGCGAGCCCCAGCCCCGTTCCCCCAAATTTGCGCGAGATGCCGGAATCGGCCTGCTCAAACGACGTGAACAGCCGCGCCATCTGCTCGCCGCTTATGCCTATTCCCGTGTCAGACACGGATATGCGCACGGTGCACTCGGCGCCCGCGAGCTCGACGAGTTCCGTGTTTAGCAGTATGGCGCCGCCCTCTTGCGTGAACTTCACGGCGTTAGAGAGCAGGTTGGCCACCACCTGCGCCAGCCGCTGGTCGTCCCCGACAAGGCGGTCGGGAATATTCTCGTCTATGCGCACGGAGAACTCCTGACGCTTTTCCTCCACGCGAAAATTCACGACGTTTACTACCTTGGAGAGCATTTTTTCAAACGAGAACTCGGTGGGTGAGAGTTCGAACTTTCCGGCTTCTATCTTTGAAATATCCAGTATATCGTTTATGACGCCGAGCAGGTGGGTGGAGGCGTCCTCGATCTT
>JAITEC010000202.1 GCA_031282225.1 Oscillospiraceae bacterium
AGCGCGGTCTTCGCGGGGGCCGTCAGCGCGCTCGGGGGGATGACAAACGCGTCGGGGATATCGCTCACGGTAAGCGGGCTCGCGCAGCGCTCCTGGAGCGACGTGCGTCTCGTGGCGGTATACGCCGCCGCCGGTCTGTGTTCGGCGCTGGCGCTCTCGCCCTCGTGCAACCTGATGGCTCTCGACGACCGGGCTGTGCGCGGACTCGGCGTCCGGGCGGATCGATTAAGGGCGATTGTGTCGCTCTCCGCGGTGTTCCTGGTGTCCGCCGCCACCGCCGTCGTGGGCGTAGTGGGGTTTCTGGCGCTTATAGTCCCCCACATGGCCCGGCGCGCCGTGGGTTCCGACCACCGCGTCCTGACGCCGTTTTGCATCCTTTTGGGCGCTTTCATTCTGCTCCTCGCCGACACGCTCGGGCGGCTCGTAGCGGCGCCGAACGAGATCTCCGCGTCCGTCGTCATGAACGTCGCGGGGGGGCCGTTTTTCATCATACTGCTGCGGAGGGGGAATCAGGTTGCGCGTTGAGAATCTACGCTTCGGGTACCCCGGGCTGTGCGGCCGGCGCGGCAAATGCGACGGTTGCGCGCGCAACGCGCGCTGCCGCAGTCCGGGAGAGACGGTGCTGCGAGGGGTATCGTTCGGGCTGAGATCCGGCGCCGTGACCACGCTGATGGGGGCGAACGCCTGCGGAAAGACCACGCTGCTGCTGCTAATGACGAAGAACCTGCGCCCGGACGATGGACGTATACTGCTCGACGGTACGGACATAGCGGATCTTGGCTTGCGGGATTTCGCGCGGCGCTGCGCCGTCGTACACCAGCGCAACTCCGCGCCGGACGATATCCCGGTCAGGAAACTCGTGGGATACGGGAGAATACCACATCTGGCGCCGCTGCGCGGACACGGACGGGCCGACGACGAGCGGGTGGAATGGGCGCTGGACGCCACAGGCATCACGGGCATCGCCGACCGGGCCATGGGGGTGCTGTCGGGCGGGCAGCGGCAGCGCGCGTTCATCGCCATGGCGCTGGCGCAGGATACAAAGCTGCTCTTGCTCGACGAACCGACGACGTTTCTGGACGTGCGCCATCAGGTGGAGACGCTGCGGCTCGTGAGAGAACTCAACGGCCGCCACGGCATCACCGTACTCATGGTGCTGCACGATATTAACCAGGCGCTCATGTACTCCGACGAAATAGTAGGACTCAAGGACGGGCGGGTTTTGGCGCAGGGACCGCCGGGCGAGGTGATCACCCCCGAGAGCGTCTACGAACTCTACGGTGTCCGGCTGGAGGTACACTCCGGCGGCGGGCGGCCGTATGTATTGCCCGTTTCGCTATGATTAATACGATCCGCGAAAGAGAAAATGTGAGAGGATCCTTCAATTGAAAAAACTCGTGAAGCCGTTTTTTATCCTGCTCGGACTCCTATCCCTCGCCGCCGGGACCCTGGGCATATTTCTGCCCGTGCTCCCCACGACGCCGTTGTACCTGCTGGCGGCGTTCTGCTTCGCGCGCGGCTCGGATCGTCTCCACCGGTGGTTCCTCGGCACAAAGCTGTATAAGCGCCGCCTTGAGCGTTTTGTGAAAACGCGCTCCATGACTCTGAAATCGAAGCTCACCACTTGCGCGACCGTGTCAGCCGTGATGGGCTTGTCGTTCTATATGGCGCCCATCTGGCACGCGCGCGCGCTTATCGCCGCTGTGTTCGTCTTTCATTTGTACTACTTCTTCTTCCGCATAAAGACCATACCCCCGGAGCGCGCCGCGGGAACCGTAAGGCGAATTTTGTCGCTTGCGGGAGGCGCGCGCGTAAAGGTGTTTCTGGCCGTACTCTTCCGATGGCTGGGACTGCTCTGCGGCGTCGCCTTCATGCTCGCGCTGTGCGAACTCATAGGGCGCGTATTGCAAAGTGGCGGAGGCCGGGATGTGCCGGCTGCCGTTATTCTCACCGTCGCGGCCGTCGCGGCGGCCGCGCGCGCCGTCTTTTCGGCCCTCGGCAACCGGGCGTCCTTTGCCGCTTCCGCCGGGATAAAGGGCGCGCTCAGAGAAAAAATATGGGAGAAGCTGTCCGCGCTCGCGCCGGGCGCCACGGAAGGAATTTCCGCGGCGGAGACGCTTCAGGTGGCGACGGAAGGCGTCGACCAGATGGACGCGTATTTCTCCGCTTATCTGCCGCAGCTGTTCTACAGCGTAGCGGCGCCGGCGACGCTGTTTTTCGTCATCCTGCCCATAGATCCGCGGCCCGCGGCGGCGCTGCTCGCGTGCGCGCCGATCATCCCGCTGCTGCTTGTGCTGATAAAGCGCATGGCAGGCCGGGCGATGGACAGGCAGTGGGGTTCATACGTCTCGCTCGGCGACCGTTTTCTTGAGAATTTGCAGGGCTTGACGACGCTAAAAATCTACGGGGCCGACGCCCTCAGGCAGGAGGAGACGGCGCGTGAGTCCGAGGCATTCCGCCGTTCCACGATGCGCGTTTTGCGTATGCAGCTCGCATCCGTACTCGTCATGGATCTGGCGGCTTTCGGCGGCGCCGCTCTGGGAGTGAGCATGGCGGTATCGTCTTACCGGGCGGGGCGCGCGGAGCTGTCCGGCGCCCTCGCCGTCGTCCTGCTGTCGGCGGAGTACTTTGTGCCCCTGCGCCAGCTGGGGTCGCTCTTCCACACCTCAATGAACGGGATCTCGGCATCCCGCCGGGCTTTCAAGATACTGGACCTCCCCGCTGCGCCGGAGGGCGGTATTGATATCCCGGACGCGCCGCTCGGCGCCCGCGCGGAATCCGTGTCATTCACATACCCCGGCGGAGAAAAGGAAGCGCTGTCCGGCGCCGCCGTTGATATTCCGCCGGGGCGGCTGACCGCGCTGACCGGCGTCTCCGGGAGCGGAAAGAGTACTCTGGCGGCGTTGTTGTCCGGCAGGCTGCGCGGCTATTCGGGGAGCCTGAAAACAGGCGAAACCGAGCTGCGCGACATCCGTCCCGGCAGTCTGAAAAGCCGCGTAACGGAGATCACGCACGACGCGTATGTGTTTCAGGGCTCTATTCGCGACAATCTGCTGATGGGACGGCCGGAAGCCGAGGATGGGGAGATGCGCTCCGCGCTTGAGTCC
>JAITEC010000203.1 GCA_031282225.1 Oscillospiraceae bacterium
GGGCAGGGCAGCGCCATACTGCTCGACGTACCGGCCGAGCAGAAGGCTATGGGCCGTATGGGTACCGGATTTGAAGAGGGCCTCGCCGCGAAATTCCCGGATATCAAGCTGCTTGAGAACCCCGGCATACCTAACTGGAGCCAGGAAAACGCCAACACCACAATGCGCGACCTCCTGACAAAATATCCCAATCCGGGCGACATCAACATAATTTACGGCGCCTCAGACGATATAGCCATCGGCGCCATCCAGGCGATAGAGGCGGCGGGCAGGGATGACGAGGGCATACTCGTGTTCGGAAACATGGGTTATCCCACAGGGCTCCAGGCCGTTAAAAACGGGAGCATGTTCGGGACGGGCTTCTCGGACATCTATCTTGAGGACACGTCGAGCCTGACGCTCGCGCTCTACTTCATCTCCACGGGCATCAACAGCATATCTGCCGGTTACACCGCAACGCCGGTGATAAGTATGTACGTGCCTCCGATCACCTCCGAGAATATCGAATCATACATTGAAGTTTCGCACTGGAAGCAGATCCCGGGCGCTTTTACCGGCGGCTGAGAAACCTGAGGAAATCAAGTATAGATATACGACGGCGCCCGCGTTCCCCGGGGTCAGTTTTCCGGAGAACGCGGGCTGTTGAAATAAAAGGCGGTGTGTCCGGATGAAACTCAGAATTTCCACGCGTACCGTCCGCAAACTGGTGTCGGCGGGTCTTACGGTCGTATTGATGCTCGTGTTTTCTCTTACGGCGGACGCGTTCTGGGATTGGCGCAACATGGGTAACCTGTTCCATGACGCCGCGTTTTTGGGGCTTATAGCGCTTGGACTTTCCTTCGTGATGATAGGTGGCGGGATAGACCTCTCCGTGGGAGGGATAGTCTGCGTCGCCGCGATATTGGCCTCGCGGTTCAGCTTTATGGCGGACTCGTCGGTCCCGGGTGTGCTTGTGGCGCTGTTCGCCGTGCTGTGCGGGGCGGTGTGCGGTCTCGTTAACGGTCTGCTTGTCACGCGTGCGAGGCTGACAGAGTTTGTCGCCACGCTCGCTACGGGCATCCTGTTCTCGGGACTTGGCCTGCTGTTTGCGTACCGCGACAACGGCAGGATAAGCGGCGTCATCGTCCCTAAGGGAATAATGAACGACGGCTTTCTGTCGCTCGGCGAAAAGGTCGGCGGCAGCGGCATTTTTCTTGTCACCTACATTTGGATCATACTCTCTGTCGCCATGTATTTCGTTCTGCGCCGGACAAATTTCGGGCTGCATACGTACGCTATAGGTTCGCATAACAAGTCGGCGGAGATGTCGGGAGTCAATGCGAAGCGCGTCAAGGCGGCGGGATTTGTCATAAGCGGTTCATTCGCCGGGCTTGCCTCCGCGTTGCTGACGGCAAATATGACGGCCGCATCCGCAAGCTTGGGAAGCAACGGATACGAGTTTCAGGCCATCGCGGCCTGTGTCGTCGGCGGTATAGCGCTCGGCGGAGGCAAGGGCGACACTGTGAATGCGGTCATAGGCGCCATATTCCTGCACACCATTCTCAACGGTCTATACAAATTCCAGATACAGGCGTACTGGTCATACGTCATACAGGGCATGATCATTATTGCCGCTACGGCGTTTGACGCGCTGTTCACGCGCGTCTCCCGCGCGTTGCGCGAAAGACGCGCGCAGCTTCGCGCCGATGTGGGGAAGGAGGTGGCCGGAGCGTGAAAATATCCATGAAAAAAGCCGCGCGGTCCTCTCCGGGCGCCGGGGACGCGCCGGTCTCGTTTGAGGACAGAGCGGGACAGACGCTGCTGCGGACAGAGGACATAAGCAAGCAGTTCAACGGCATAACCGTACTGCGCGGCGCGGCCCTCGAGGTGCGCTACGGCGAGGTTCACGCGCTCATGGGAGAGAACGGCGCCGGCAAGAGCACTATAATAAAAATAATCACCGGCGTCTACACAAAGGATTCCGGGCGTATAGTCATAGACGGCGAGCCCGTGGAGATAGACGACCGGCACGCCGCGCGGCGCGCCGGCATATCGGTAATATATCAGGAGCTCTCGCTCGTGCCCGCGCTCACAGTGGCTGAGAACATCTTTCTCGGGCAGGAGCCCGGCCGATACGGCATAACAGGCAGACGCGAGATGCGCGCGCGGGTGCAGGCGCTCATAGACAGATACGGCTTCTCCATCGATCCCGACGCAGTAGTGGATTCGCTCGGCATGGCGCAGCGACAGATGGTGGAGATATTGAAGGCGCTGTCAGCCGACGCGAAGCTCGTGATAATGGACGAACCCACGTCGTCGCTCAGCAATGCGGAATCCGAGCGGTTGTTCGAGACGATAGAGACGCTGCGCGGAAAAGGTGTGGGCATACTGTACGACTCGCACAGGCTCGAGGAGGTGTACCGGCTAGCCGACCGCCTCACCGTCATGCGTGGCGGCGAAATAGTAGGGGTGCTGCAGCGCGGCGAGATACAGCCCAAGACCGTGACGACGATGATGATAGGCCGCGAGATACGCGACGCCCACTCGCGTCACGAGTACAAAATATATGACGACAACGTGCTTGAGGTCTCACATCTGAGTTGCGGGCGGCTGCTGCGCGACGTGAGCTTCAAGGCGTACGGCGGCGAGATACTCGGTATAGGAGGTTTGGTAGGCTCGGGCAGGACGGAGCTCGTCAAGTGCATTTACGGCGCGCTGCGTCAGTCCGGAGGGACGATAACGCTCGGAGGCGAGAACGTCTCGCGCTCCATAGCGCGGAATATAAGGCGTGGGTTCGGTCTTGTGCCGGAGGACAGGCGCGTCGAGGGGTTTTTCCCCGTGCTGCCGATAGGCAGGAATATAGCCATAGCCAGCCATGACAAGCTCTCGCGGGCAGGTATCATGAACGCGGGCG
>JAITEC010000223.1 GCA_031282225.1 Oscillospiraceae bacterium
GGTAAGGGTCATTGTGTCCATGTTCGGCCGAGAGACGCCCGTAGACTTGGATTTCGACCAGGTACAGGCATTGGAGTAAAAGGGAGGAAACTAAAAATTGGCTCAAAAAGTTACAGGCCAAATCAAGCTGCAGATCCCGGCGGGAAAGGCAACGCCGGCTCCGCCGGTAGGCCCGGCGCTCGGGCAGCATGGCGTAAACATAGGCGCGTTCACGAAAGAATTCAATGAGCGCACGGCAAAAGACGTGGGAATGACCATACCCGTTGTCATCACGGTATATGCAGACCGCAGTTTTTCATTCATCACAAAGACGCCGCCCGTGCCGGATCTCCTCAAAAAAGAATGCGGCGTCGAAAAGGGATCCGGAATACCGCAGCGCGACAAAGTCGCCAGTATAAGCCGAGACGCGCTGCGCAAGATAGCCCAGCTCAAGCTGCCGGATCTCAACGCGGGTAGCGTGGAGGCCGCCATGAGCATGGTGGCGGGCACCGCAAGGAGCATGGGCATAACGGTGACGGAGGGTTAGATATGTTTAGAAGCAAGAATTACAAAGACAGCACGCAGCTCGTGGACAGGGCTGTCCAGTACGACGCGCCGGACGCATTTGACCTCGTGATAAAGGCCTCCAAGGCAAAATTCGACGAGACCGTCGAGTTGCACATAAAACTCGGCGTCGACTCGCGCCACGCCGATCAACAGGTACGCGGCGCCATCGTGCTGCCGCACGGCACAGGCAAGACGCGCCGGGTTCTCGTATTCTGCAAAGAAGAACGCGTTCAGGAGGCACTTGGCGCCGGAGCGGATTTCGCGGGCGGACAAGAACTCGTCGACAGGATTACAAATGAGAACTTCTTCGATTACGATGTGGTTGTGGCGACACCGGACATGATGGGCATCGTAGGCCGCCTCGGCAAGATACTCGGCCCAAAGGGGCTCATGCCCACGCCAAAGGCGGGCACGGTCTCGGCGAATATCACCCAGGCGGTAAACGAGATTAAAGCCGGCAAGATTGAGTACCGGCTCGATAAAACAAACATCATACACTGCCCCATAGGAAAAGTGTCGTTTGGAGTCGAGAAACTAGTGGACAACTACAATACGCTCGTTAACGCCGTGATCAGGGCGAAGCCCTCCGCCGCCAAGGGGCAGTATATCCGCAGCTGCGTGACCGCATCCACTATGGGTCCCGGAGTGAAGATCAACGCGCTGAAACAGCTTTGAAACCGCCCCGATTTGAATATACGCAACAAAGCGCCTATCGCCCCGTCGAGTTCGCTCGCTGGGGCGATAGGCGGTTAGTCAAACTTATTTCTGCTGACAGAAAGTAGGCGTTATTATGCCGAGCGAGCGAATATACAACTTTTCTGCGGGTCCCTCCGTGTTGCCGCTGGGCGTCCTTGAGCGCGCGGCGTCAGAGATGACTAACTACCGGGGAAGCGGTATGTCGGTAATGGAGATGAGCCACCGGAGCCAAGTTTACCTGACAATATTTGAAAAGACGAAGGGCGATTTAAAGAGGCTTCTCGCCGTGCCGGATACACATGAGATACTGTTCATGCAGGGCGGCGCGACGTTCCAATTCTCCGCGGTGCCCCTAAACCTGATTGGAAAGACGGGCGTCGCCGACTACGCCGTGACGGGCAGCTTTTCCGCCGCAGCGATGAAGGAGGCGAAAAAATACGGGACCATCCGCATAGCCGCTACCACCGAGGCGACGAATCACACGGTAATACCCGAGCAGCGCGACCTTAAAGTATTGCCAGACGCGTCATATTTTTACTACTGTGCCAACAATACCATATATGGCACGGAGTGGAAGTACACGCCGGATACGGGCGAGGTGCCTATTGTCACGGATATGTCGTCCAACATCCTGTCAAAACCGCTCGACATCTCAAAATACGGCATCATTTTTGCCGGCGTACAGAAGAACATGGCGCCGGCAGGAATGGCTGTCGTTATAATTGACAAGTCGCTGCTCGGCGGCGAACTTCCGTACACGCCAAAAATCATGAGTTACAGCGCGGCGGCATCGTCCGATTCGATGCTCAACACACCGCCGTGCTATACAATATATATGCTCGGCCTCGTGCTGGAGTGGCTGGAAGAAAACGGCGGCGTGGCGCAGATGGAGCGACTAAAAGCTGCGAAAGCGGCTGTTCTGTATGATTTCCTCGACAGCAGCCGGCTGTTCAGGGGCTGCGCCGAGGCCACGGCTCGCTCGGACATGAATGTGACATTCCGCACGCCGAACGAGGAATTGGACGCGAAATTCGTCAAGGAGGCCGCCGCAGCCGGACTTTGTAATTTGAAGGGGCACCGCAGCGTCGGCGGCATGCGAGCCTCAATATACAACGCCATGCCCCCGGAGGGCGTCGGGGCGCTGGCGGACTTCATGGCAAGATTCGAGAGGGAGAACGGCTGATCATGTATAAAATAAAGACACTCAACAGCATATCGCCCGCCGGGTTCGATGCGCTGGACAGAGAGCGCTACAGCATATCGGACAGCGAAGAGCGTCCAGACGCTATCCTTGTGCGCTCCGCCGATATGCACGGCATGGAGTTCGGCTCCGAGCTGCTGTGCATAGCGCGCGCCGGCGCCGGTACGAACAATATACCCATAAACCGCTGCGGGGAGAGCGGAATCATCGTATTCAATACACCCGGCGCAAACGCGGAGGCAGTCAAGGAGCTTGTCCTGTGCGCGCTGCTGCTGTCCTCGCGCGACATCGCCGGCGGCATGGACTGGGTGCGGAGCATCGCGGACAGGGGCGATGAAATAGCAGCGTTGGTC
>JAITEC010000188.1 GCA_031282225.1 Oscillospiraceae bacterium
GGCCATGTCAAAATCCGAGAGTTTCAGCTTCATCCAACCTTCTTTCTGCGATATGTCCTCAATGCCGGCCCGGGCCGCCTCCGCGCGCAGCAGCGCTATCGTGACAAGCGCCACGGCGGACGACGGCGGATCCCCGTAGCGGTCTATGAGTTCCGCCGTCATCTCGTCGGCGTCCTCCTCGGAGCGTATGTTCGCGATGCGCCGGTATACGTCCATACGCTGTTCCGCGGAGGGTATGTACTCCTCCGGGAGAAACGCCGAAACGGCGAGGTCCGCCGAGCACTCCGCCCGCTTTTTCGGTTTCTCTCCGCGCTCCTCAAGCACCGCCTCCTCGAGCAGCTTGAGATACATGTCGTAGCCCACGCTCACCATATGCCCCGACTGCTCCGCGCCGAGAAGATTGCCCGCTCCGCGTATCTCCAGATCGCGCATGGCTATCTTGAACCCGGAGTTGAATTCCGCGAACTCGCGTATGGCGGACAGTCTCTTCTCCGCCACCTCAGTGAGAATCTTCCCCTGCCGGAATGTCAGGTACGCGTACGCCCGCCGCGGCGAGCGCCCGACCCGCCCGCGTATCTGATGCAGCTGAGCGAGTCCCATCTTGTCCGCGTCCTCGATGATGAGCGTGTTCACGTTCGGGATGTCTATGCCCGTCTCGATGATCGTCGTACACACAAGCACCTGGACCTCTCCGGAAGCCAGGCGCTCCATGACGCCGGACAGTTCCTCTTCGTCCATGCGCCCGTGCGCTATATCCACCGTCACGCCGCTTCCGAGCGCCTCGGACAGTCTAACCGCCGTGCGCTCGATGTTGTCCACCCTGTTGTGGAGGTAGTACACCTGCCCCCCGCGCGAGACTTCGCGGGATACGGCGTCTATTATCACGCCCCAGTCGTGTTCGAGCACATATGTCTGCACGGGCTGCCTGTCCCGGGGCGGCTCCTCGATGGTAGACATGTCGCGAATACCCGACAGCGCCATGTTCAAAGTCCTCGGTATCGGCGTCGCGGACAGCGTGAGCACGTCCACCCTGCGCGACATCTCCTTGAGACGCTCCTTGTGCGACACGCCGAATCTCTGCTCCTCGTCCACAATGAGCAGCCCCAACTTATGGAACTTTACGTCTTTTTGAAGCAGTCTGTGCGTCCCGATGACCAGATCGATCGCTCCCGACTCTATTCCGCGCAGGCTCGCGCGTATCTCGGCGGGCGTCTGGAACCGGCTGAGCACCGCTATATTCACGGGGTATCCGGCAAAGCGGCGCTGTGTCGTCTGGTAGTGCTGCTGCGCCAAAACCGTGGTGGGCGCCAGGATCGCGGCCTGCCAGCCGTCCAGCACGCATTTCATCACCGCGCGCAGGGCGACCTCCGTCTTTCCGTAGCCGACGTCCCCGCACAGCAATCTGTCCATAGGCGTGGGGCGCTCCATATCCGCTTTGATCTCGGCGACGCATTTTATCTGGTCGTCCGTCTCCTGGTAGCCGAATCTGTCCTCGAACTCCGTCTGCCACACGCTGTCGCGCGCGAAGGCGTGTCCGCGCGAACGCTGGCGCTCCGCGTACAGCGCTATAAGCCCCTTTGCCATGTCCTTCGCCGCGGCTTTGGCGCGCGTTTTGGCCTTGGCCCATTCCCCGCCGCCCCTCTTTGAGAGCCTTACCGGAGCGTTTTCCCCAGCGCCGATATACTTCGCGACAAGATCCAGCTGAGTGGCGGGCACGTACAGTGTGTCGGCGCCGGAGTACTCTATCTTGATGTAGTCTTTCTCCACGCCGTCCACCGGAATTTTGAATATACCGACAAACCTGCCTATCCCGTGCTGCTCGTGCACCACGAGATCCCCCGGCGACAAATCGGTGAAGCTCTGGAGCCTCTCCCGGTTCGTTTTATCGCCCGCCGCCCTCCGGCGAGACCGCCTTTGAGCCGGCCTGCCCAGTATCTGCCCTTCCGTTATAACCGCCAGCCGCAAAGAGGGGTATTCCATGCCGGCGGAAAGCGTCCCGACGGTTATAACGCACCGTCCTCCGACCGGCGCCGCCTCCGGCGAGAAATCAATGGCCGAGGCGACTCCGCGCGCCTCCAAAAACTCCGAAAGCGACTCCGCGCGCCTCCTGTCGCGGCACAGAATTACGGCGCCGAACCCGGAGCCGCTGTAATGCTTTATATCGTCCGCGGCCGTCTCCAGACTGCCCCCGTACGACGGCAGCTGCTTTGCCGGGATATTGTACATCTCGCGCGGCGTCCAGGGGTAAGCCGACGCCGCAAAACTGTCGGCCATTACGACGGGCCAGCTCTCCAGTCTCGACACCAGCCCTTCCCAACTCTCCGAAAACCGCACGAGTCCGCTGTCGATGAGCCCTGCCTCCAGCAGCGCCACGGCATCTTCGCCCAGCTGCCAGATATAGTTTTTCGCCCGCTCCTTCACCTTTGCGGGTTCACACACCACCACAACGGCGTCCGGGGCTATGTAATCTATACCCGTCGCCATGGGGTATATGAGCTCCATGTATTTGTCGGCGGCCGGGAACGCGCGCGCGTTCGCCAGGCGCTCGGCGTCGGCCAGGAGCGCCGCCGGAAGCGCCGG
>JAITEC010000145.1 GCA_031282225.1 Oscillospiraceae bacterium
ATTTCGCATTTTCCGGGGATTCAGTCCCCGGAAAATGCTCTCTGCGAGCGTCACAACGCGAGAACTAAGCCTTCGTATCTCGTTTGTTACGGCGCAGTCGTGACAAACGAAATGATTCCGCACGCACACGCCTTGCCAAATGCGGCGGCGTGTGTTATCATATGCGGGCGCCGCAAAACAAGGGCGGCGAGTATACGGAACTAGGAAGGTTGCGTTGTGCGGATGGCGCCCGATGGCACGAAGCGGGACGCAGGCGGCGCAGGGTCTCGTTTTTATGGGGATGGCGCCGACCTGCAGTATTTCAAGGGACTATGGGAAAAACGCAGCGAGAGCCCCGTGCAGCACTCCCCGGAGGTTTGGGACAGCCGCGCGGGCGAGTGGATAGGCAGGCTCGGGGATCGCGGCAGCGGCGCGCACATGCGCGGCAGGGCGAGCTCCGCCGCCGCTTTTCTCCGCAGCAGGGGGCTTCTCGGCGGGAACGACACAGTTATTGATGTCGGCTGCGGCCCGGGGCTCTTTGTCGCGGAATTCGCCCACACCGCAAAGCATGTGACGGGTCTGGATTTTTCCGCGCGGTTCATCGACTACGCGCGTAAATACGCGGAGGTGCTCGGCGTGAAAAACGTCGATTTTCGTCAATGCGACTTCAACGAACTGGATGTCGGCGAGGCCGGGCTTGCCGGCGCCTACGACCTCGTGTTTACGTCGATAACGCCGGCGGCCTCCGGCAAAGGCTGCCTGGATAAGCTCATGCGGATGAGCCGAAAGTGGTGCTACAACGCCTCGTTTGTACACGCAGAAGACGACCTGGCCGAGCGCGTGTCGCGCGACGTGTTCGGCCACGAACTCGTGTCCCGCTGGGACGGCAGGGGCTTTTACGCGCTGCTCAACCTCCTGTGGCTTTCGGGCTACTACCCCGAGACCAGCTACTACGACGAGACACGCGACGAAACTGCGGCGCCCGTGCCGTCGGATGCCGCAGGGCTCGCCTCCCGCTGCGGGTACGAAGACAGCGGCAGCGCGCTGCGCGTGTTGCGGTATCTCGACGCGACGGGCGAGACCAGGCGGCGCAGCCGATTTCGATATGGGGTGATCATGTGGGACGTAACGCGCCGCGACAAGCGCTGACCGACGCGCGCGGAAAACACAGATATACGCTCACCGTGATATTCCTGTTCACGCTCGTAATCGCCGGAATACTTGTCTCATTGACCATCGGTAGGTACCCCATGAGCCCTGCCCAGGTATTCTCGGCGCTGCGCGCTCGCGCGGCGGAGTTCCTGCGGCTGCCGATCCCCAGCGCCGGCGCCGCGCTGACGGATCAGATGCGCGCGCTTTTCTTCAACGCTCGCCTGCCGCGCATCTTGCTCTCGTGCCTTGTCGGCTGCTGCCTTTCCGCGGCGGGCGCGTCGTATCAAGGCGTGTTCCAAAACCCCATGGCGTCGCCCGACATACTCGGCGCGTCATCCGGTGCGGCAGTGGGCGCCGCGCTGGCAATACTGCTGGAACTGGATGCCCGCATGGTCATGCTGTTCGCCTTCGGCACGAGTCTGATGACCATAGCGGCCGTCATGCTCATATCCGGCGCCGCGCAGGGCAACCGGCTGCTGCGAATCGTGCTGGCGGGCATAATGGCATCTTCGCTGTGCAACGCCGGCACGTCGTTTATTAAGCTCGTGGCGGATCCCAACAACATCCTCCCCGAGATATCGTATTGGCTCATGGGCTCGCTCGCCAAGACAAGGCCCGACGCCTTGGCGTTCGCGGCGGTACCGATGGCGCTGGGTCTTGCGCCGCTCCTGATGCTGCGCTGGAGGATCAATATCCTCACGCTGTCCGACGAGGAGGCGCGCACACTGGGTGTCAATGCCGGCGCCGTGCGCGCCGCCGTCATCGTCTGCGCCACGCTGGTCACGGCGGCAAGCGTGTCCGTGTCCGGCCTCATCGGATGGGTGGGGTTGATGGCGCCGCACTTGGCACGTAAATTAGTGGGAAATAACTACCGCCACCTGATGCCCGCGAGTATGTTGACGGGCGCGCTTTTTCTGCTGGTGGTGGACAATGTGTCGCGCAATCTGCTTCTCACGGAGATACCCATAGGGATACTGACGGCCGTTGTTGGCGCGCCGTTTTTCATCTGGCTGATCTCGCGTAAGAAGGAGTCCATATGAGTGTCGCGGTTTGCGACCTCGCGTTTTCGTACGGGCGCCGGCCAGTGCTGCGCGGTGTAGGGTTCACGGCGGAGCGCGGAGAGCTGCTTTGCGTCTTGGGTCCCAACGGCGTCGGCAAGAGCACGCTGTTCGGCTGCATACTGGGGCTCCTCTCCCCGTCGGGCGGCGAGGTGCTGGTAGACGGCCGCCGCGTGGAAGGGATACCCGCGCGCGAGCTGGCGCGTAAGCTCGCGTACGTGCCGCAGTCTCACGCCCCCACGTTCAACTACAGCGTCTCTGACATGGTCTTAATGGGCACCACGGCGCGCGTGGGCGGAATATCGTCGCCGGGCGCGGAGCATATCAGGGCCGCCGCGCGGTCCATGGAACGCGTTGGCATATCGCACCTGGCCGAGCGCGGGTACATGCGCATAAGCGGCGGGGAGCGGCAGCTGACGCTCATAGCCCGTGCGCTGGCTCAGCGCGCCGACATAATAATCATGGACGAGCCCACCGCAAACCTCGACTACGGGAACCAACTGCGCGTCCTAAAGTGTGTAAAGGAGCTGGCGCGCGAGGGACTCGCCGTCATACAGAGCACGCACAACCCCGACCACGCCTTTTTGTTCGCCGACAAAGCGCTCGCCCTCCGCGACGGCCGCGTCGCGGCGTTCGGGCCGCCCGACGAGGCCATCACGGAGGAACTCATAGCGTCGCTGTACGGCGTGCATGTCCGCCTATGCCGCACCGAGGGCGGCGCCACGCGATGCGAACCCATAATTTGAACGGTGGGGCACTCACGGAGCGTTTACGCAATTTTTACTGTATATTTACTTTAATCCGGAAAGATTTACTTGACGATCCATAAGTCTTGTACTATTTCGGTTTTTCAAAAACGCCTTGACAGCAATGGGGCAATGAAGTAAAATCCCAGTGCAGTATTTTAATTTTCGAGGTAATTTGCGGCTATGAAAAAACTCAGGAGACTCGCTGCGGCGGCGTCCGTTGCCGCCGTGTTGGTGGCGTCGGCTGCGGCGTGCGGGTGGCGTGCCGCCCCTGCGGGCGGGGCGGAGGATCCCGTTGAAACGCGGATATTCACCGATTCAGCCGGGCGGGAGGTGGAACTGCCCTCAAAGATCGCCAAGGTATCGCCTTCCGGGCCCCTGGCCCAGATGTTCCTCTTGGCCATCGCGCCGGATCTTCTCGTCTCCGCAGCGTCGGAGTACTCCGAGGAATCTCTCAAATACATACCCGACGCCGTGGAAGCCCTGCCCGTAGTAGGCCAGTTTTATGGCGCCGACAATTTGAATCTGGAGACGATAGCGTCCATAAACCCCGACATCGTAATCGACGTAGGCGAGCCGAAAGACACGATCGCGGAGGACATGGACAGCATTGAGCAGACCACGGCCATACCCGCCGTGCACGTCACGGCCTCCCTCCGCTCCGCCCCTCAGGCGTTCCGCACGCTTGGCGTGCTGCTCGGGCGCGAGGAGAAGGGAGAGGCGCTCGCCTCATATTGCCAGAGGGCGCTCGGCCTGGCGGACGACGCCATGGCGCGGGTCGGCGGCGACAAAGTGTCCGCGCTTTACTGCCTGGGAGACGCGGGGCTCAACGTGATAGCCAGGTCCTCGTACCACTCGGAGGTGATAGACCTCCTTACCGATAACCTCGCCGTAGTGGACAACCCCTCATCCAAGGGGATCGGCAACGAGACCGACCTGGAGCAGATAAGCGTGTGGGACCCTGACGTAATTGTTTTCGCCCCCGATAGCATATACGGCGACGTGCAAAGCGACGCCGTGTGGAGCAACCTGCGCGCCATACGCGGCGGCCGCTATTACGAGACGCCGTTCGGGCCTTATAACTGGATGGGCTCACCCCCGTCGATAAACCGCTACCTCGGGATGCTCTGGCTCACGAGCGCGCTGTACCCGGACTACGCCGACTACGACCTCTACGAGGAGGTCAGGGAGTACTACGGCCTGTTCTACGGGTACGATCTGAGCCGCGACGAATTCGACGCTTTTAACGCATGATATGTACAAGCCGCTCGACAAACACGACGCGCTGAAAAGGTACTTCGGCCACTCGTCTTTCCGCGACGGGCAAGAGCGGCTGATCGACGCCATCCTGTCCGGCCGCGACGCTTTTGGCGTCATGCCCACGGGCGGCGGCAAGAGCATCTGCTACCAACTGCCGGCACTCATGCTCGGAGGGGTGGCGCTCGTCGTCTCCCCGTTGATCTCCCTAATGCGCGATCAGGTAATGGCCCTAAAAAACGCCGGCGTGAGCGCCGCGTTCGTGAACAGCTCGCTCAATGCGGAACAGTTCAAGGCGGTATACAGAAATATACGCGCCGGACAATACAAGATAGTCTACGTCGCCCCCGAGCGGCTAGACGGCGAGAGCTTCGTATCTATATGTCAAAATTTGGATATATCGCTCGTGGCCATCGACGAAGCTCACTGTATCTCGCAGTGGGGGCAGGACTTCCGCCCGAGTTACCTTCGTATAACCGGCTTTCTCGAAAAGCTTTCCCGGCGGCCTGTCCTTGCGGCGTTTACGGCCACGGCCACAGCGCAGGTGCGCGGCGACATAGTGGCCATGCTGAAGCTGCGCTCCCCCCTGTGCGTCACCACGGGGTTCGACCGGCCCAACCTCTATTTCGAGGTGCTGCGCCCCAGCCGCAAAGCGCCGTCGCTCCACGCGCTTGTAGCCCAACGCCGCGACAGGAGCGGGATCGTGTACTGTTCCACGAGAAAGACCGTCGAAAAATTGTGCGACGCGCTGCGGTACGACGGCTTCCCGGCTACGCGGTACCACGCGGGCTTGACAGACAGGGAGCGCCTTCAAAATCAAGAGGACTTTCTGTACGACCGCGCTGCCGTCATGGTGGCGACGAACGCTTTCGGCATGGGCATCGACAAATCCAACGTCGGATATGTTATCCACTACAATATGCCAAAGAGCCTCGAGGCGTACTACCAAGAGGCCGGCCGCGCGGGCCGCGACGGCGAAAAGGCCGATTGCATCCTTCTCTATTCCTCCGGCGATATCCAGACCGCAAAATATTTCATTGAGAATCCCGGCGAAAACGAGGATCTCACCGAAGACGAGCGCCGTGCGGTGACGCAGCGGGACTACAAGCTGCTCGACGCCATGATAGGGTACTGCAAGAGCGACGGCTGCCTGCGCGAATACATCCTCAATTACTTCGGGCAGTCGCACGGCAGGTCCTGCGGGAACTGCGGCAACTGCCGCGCCGCCTACGAGTCGCGAGACATCACCGAGCAGGCGCAGATGATCCTCTCGTGCGTAAAGCGCATCCGCGACAAGCTGGGGTACCCCGTCGGCGCAGCGCTCGTCGTCCGCACCCTCTGCGGGAGCGCGGACCGCAGGGTCATGGAACTCGGCCTTCACGGGCTGTCTACCTACGGCTTGCTGCGCGGCGCACCCAAAACGCAAGTCAGGGAGCTTGTCGAGTCCTTGGAGTCGCGTGGTTACATACGCACCGACCCCGAACACGGCGGCGTGAACTTGACTTCCGAGGCGGGGCGCGTGCTCTACGGCGGCGAAAAAGTGGAAATCTCCGTGCGCAAGGTGCCCATTTCATCCGCCGCGCCCGAAAAAAGCCGCGCAAATAGGGTCGCCGCGCCATTCGTCGACACTGAGGGCGCGGAGGGCAAACTTCTCGCGGCACTCCGCGCACTGCGCTCCAATCTCGCGCATCAAGAGAGCATCCCCGCCTATATCGTCTTCTCCAACGCCACCCTCGCCGACATGGCCGCGCGCGCCCCGCGTGACATGGCGCAGTTCCTGCAAGTCCCGGGCGTAGGCGAGGTGAAAGCCGAGCGCTACGGGCAGGCGTTTTTGGACGTAATAGCGAAATACGCAGACGCGGGCGAGTGAAGGCGGTCGGTACGACTCGCCCGCGATATAGTGCTACAAACGAGCGTGACTACACGCCGCTTGTGGCGATTTTAGAAACAATTGTTAGCCAAGGCGGATAAAACAATTTTTATTTATTCTTAACGAATAAATTCGTTTGCGGCCGTTTGTGCACTTTCGTCCATTTCGCCGACGGCGAAAAGAATTTTTGCGAAGGAGGGCGCCCCGTGCGACGGAGCAAAAATTGTTAAATTTCGCATTTTCCGGGGATTCAGTCCCCGGAAAATGCTCTCTGCGAGCGTCACAACGCGAGAACTAAGCCTTCGTATCTCGTTTGTT
>JAITEC010000176.1 GCA_031282225.1 Oscillospiraceae bacterium
AGGATAGGCGACTCCATCGTGCGCGAGATAGGCGCAAATGTCAGGATCGAGGGGCGCGACTGGAGCTATACGGAGCTCCCGGCGGACTATGTGGTGGATGCGTTCGGCATGGTGAAAAACACCGCGGTGGCCGTACGGTTTTTTGAGCTCATCCCGGATGTCTACTATGTAGGCGACTGCTCGGAGGTGGGCAACATAATGAGCGCTAACTTCACCGCCTACGACAGGTGCTGCAATATTTGAGCCGGTTCAATGCCGCTCAAAGCAAAAATTCTTTACGGGGTGGTTTTTATTGATAAGAATATATAAATACGGCGAGATCGGCGACGAGGCGATATTCGACAGGGCGGACGGCGCGCAGGACGTGTCGGAGGCAGTGCGCGCCATTGTCAGCGATGTCAGGGACAATGGCGACGCTGCTGTCGCAAAGTACTCGCTGAAGTTCGACGGGGCGGCACCCGACCCGTTCGAGGCGACAGGCGCCGAGCTCGACGCGGCCGTGGCGTCCGTTGAGCCGGAGTTTATTGAGGTCTTGAAGCGCGCGGCCGCGAATATCGAGGGGTTTCACCGCCGACAGGTCAGGAGCGGCTTTGTGATGAGCGGAAGGGACGGCGTAGTCACGGGGCAGCGGGTATTGCCCATAGCGCGCGTAGGGCTGTATATCCCTGGCGGAACGGCGGGATATCCGTCGTCCGCGCTGATGAACTGCATCCCGGCTAAAATAGCGGGCGTAGGCGAGATCGTCATGGCGACGCCCCCGGGGGACGGCGGCGGGATAAAAAACCCGTATATAATTGCGGCGGCGCGCGCGGCGGGCGTGGATAGGGTGTTCAAGATAGGCGGAGCCCAGGCCATAGCTGCGCTCGCCTACGGGACACAGACAATACCGGCGGTCGACAAGATAGTGGGCCCCGGCAACGCGTATGTGGCGGAGGCGAAGCGGCAGGTCTACGGCAAGGTGGGCATAGACATGATAGCCGGTCCCAGTGAGATACTCGTCGTGGCGGACGCCGGGTGCGACGCCGCCGCAGTGGCGGCCGACATGCTCTCCCAAGCGGAGCACGACGCCCGGGCGAGCGCCATACTCATAACGTCGAGCCCGGAACTGGCTTGTGAGGTCAGCTCCGAGCTGGAGCGGCAGATAGGGGCGCTGCCGCGCGCCGAAATAGCGCGCGCCTCGATCGACGGGCGCGGCAAGATAATAATAGTCGACTCCATAGAGCGCGCCATCGCCGTCTCCAACGCTCTGGCACCGGAGCACCTGGAATTATGCGTAGATAACCCGTTTGACTACCTAAGCCTCGTGGAGAACGCGGGTTCGGTCTTTCTCGGGAAAAATTGCCCGGAGGCGGTGGGCGACTACTTCGCGGGGCCAAACCACACGCTGCCCACGTCCGGCACGGCGCGCTTTTATAGCCCGCTCTCCGTTGACGACTTCATAAAGAAATCATCGTTCACCTACTACTCGCGCCGCGCCCTGTCTTGTGACGCGGACGATATAGTGCGCTTCGCGGAGACGGAAGGACTGGAGGCGCACGCGCTCTCAGTCAAACGGCGGGTGTGCCCGCCCGGGCGCTGAGCGATGCATGCTATATACCGTCTGCGTCGTCCGGCAGGCGGACGCGGACGTATTTTTTGCGGTAAAGCCATTTCGCGCTGAAATATGTGATGGGCAAGGTGCATATAATCACGAACCCCTGCAGCGTTGACATTATTACGCCCTTGCCCTCCGCGCCAAGCAGCCTGTCGAGGTGCAGCAATACGCTCAGCTGCTTGTCGAAGAGCGTCAACGCGGCGACGAACAGGGCCGGAGCCACGGCGCACTTTGCCCTGCCCCGGATCATCACGCCGCCGCCGACAGACGGGCGGAGCGCGCTCACCAGCAGGCAGCCGAGCATGGCAGGCAGAATATTGGAGGCGATGATCCTCACTGCGTGCGAGGACAGCAGCGGCTGAAACGGTACGGACAGCACAACGCCCACCGACACGACGGCGAGCGTGACGAATGTCGCGGCGCACACGGCTATGGACGATATGATGTCTGAACTCTCTGAGCCCGGTTCCGCGTTCATCACCCGCAGCGCGTTGTTCGCGACGGGTAGCTTAATATTGAGCACTTCGCCCGTGATGAGCGTGAGATAGATTGAGCTGCCGAGTATGGGCGTGTAAGTTATGACCTCAAAAAAGCTCGACGGCACGAACACGATAAGCAGGGGGAGGGCGGCGCGGATCACCGTTCCCAGATCCGGGAGCTGGTCGAACAATAGGCCGAGGACCGTCGGTATCCCAAGCAGGATGGCGATGGCACCCATCGTGCCTATGCGCCCGAGCGTGTGCATGGAGTCTATGTACCGCTCCCTGTCCGTGCGCCCGTACGCGTGATTTGAAGACTTCATTGTTATGCCCACGCCTTTCGTTTCGATAGTTTTACTGCAATCGGTATGCCGCAGAGAGACGGCACTACATTGGATTTAAGTATATCATTTCAGTGAATATATGTCTATAATTGCACATGTAAAAATTAATCATTAAAAATTAATCATGGCGACAAATGATAAAAGGGGAAGTTCGGGATATGAGGAAAAATAGCAGGAACAGGGAATTGTACAGCGCGTTCTTCCCGCTGCTGGCGCTCATATCTGCGCAGCAGCTCGTAGCGCTCGCAGTCAATCTCGCGGACAATATAATGCTCGGCGCGTACAGCGAACAGGCGCTCAGCGGCGCGGCGCTCGTCAATCAGGTGCAGTTCATGCTCCAGCAAGTAGTGGCGGGCGCAGGCGCGGGAGTTGTGGTGCTCGGGGCGCAGCACTGGGGGCGGGGAGAGGTTTTGCCGATACGCCGGGTCGTGTCGATCGGACTGAAATTCAGCGCGCTCGTGGGTGTGCTCTTTTTTGCGGTGGCCAGCGCGGTGCCGGAGCGCGCACTTGGCCTGCTTACAGACGATGCGTCCGCTATCGCCGAGGGAGTGGAGTACCTGCGCATCATGCGATGGACATACATTATATTCTCAATATCGAATGTACTGGTCTACTCCCTGCAGAGCGTGCAGACAGCGGCCGTTGGAACCGTGATGTCGCTGTGTACGATTGCGATAAATGTCACGCTCAACTATTGCCTCATATTTGGGCATTTCGGCGCGCCGGAGCTCGGCATAAGGGGAGCGGCCATCGCGACGCTGACGAGCCGCGTGGTGGAGCTGGCCATCATTTTAGTGTATATCTTGGCTGTGGACAAGAAGCTAAAGATGCGCGCGCGGGATTTGCTCTCGCTTGATATGTCATATATTCGGGCGTTTGCCCGCGTCTCGCTGCCGGTCGTCCTCGCCGGCGCGCAGTGGGGCGTGGCGCAGGCGGCGCAGACGGCGATATTGGGTCACATCGACACCGAGGCGCTGGCGGCCAACAGTATAGCGTCCATAATATTTCAACTGTTCGCGATTATAGGCATGAGC
>JAITEC010000003.1 GCA_031282225.1 Oscillospiraceae bacterium
TTGTCCTGTATGCCGGGTCTGTCAGGCCGAGACTCAAGAAACTGGTCGAGCCCACTGCGGTGTCGTTCGTAAAGTGCCAGACAGCCGCTTTCGTTGCCATGACGGCCACTTCCCAGCCAAATTCGGGCAGCGGCGTCCCGCTGCTGTCGGCGAGGGGAAAAGCTCTGTTCATCCTGTCCAGCGCCGAATATGCCACGCCGGAAAATCCGTTTTGCAATATCCACACGAGCTCGTCCCAGCACGCCCGCTGCGCATCGGGCAGTTTGTCCGGCGAGACCGCCACATAATTCGGAACCGTGTCGAGCACCTCCGCGCCTTGGATTTGCCTTGAGGCGCCGTCGGAGCCACTCTTGGCATAACTGGCGAACGGTACGACAGCGTCAACGCAGTAGACCTGATCAATCACAAGCTGATCCCCCAGCCACGCCCCGCCTATGGGCACGTCGCCTGTCGTCCAATCCGGGTGGGTGGGCGAGAGATATGTCATTTGAACGCTGTCCGAGTACGCCAACTTGACCGTGAATGTGTTCGCGTCCGGCGAGGCGGCGATTGCCGCAGGCGGGGCCAAAACCGGCAGCAACAGCGCGAACGCCGCTATCAACGCTAAAATCCTCTGCTTTTTCATATGTGCACGCTCCTTATTTATAGTGTATGGCGATGCTTTCCGTCAGCCGGCGGGATACGACGTTCTCCGACTTACTAAAACGGATAATATACCCAAATTGGCGCGTTGTCAACACGAATATGCAAGGGCACGGCATAACGCAGTTCCTGTTCGCGGTATTGCCGCAACGCGAGCAAACACGGCGTTGCATGCAACGCCCCTACGCCCGTAGGGGGAACGCGGACCGTCTTGACATTGGCGGCGCGTATGCTAAAATATGCTTATACCAATATACATCGCGGCAATTCGCTAATATTTTATTTTAAGGAGGCCGTATATATGGCGTGGGTACTAAGCCCCATATCGGAGCGGGTTAGAAGAGTGCGCGAGATGTACAGGGACACGCAGCCGGAGATATGCGTAGCCAGGTACAAGATTATCACGGAGTTCTATATGAACCACCCCGAGCTCGGGGGCATATTGCGCAGGGCAAAGGCTCTGGAGGCGATATGCGAGAACATACCCGTCCGCATAGGGGCGGACGAGGTCATCGTGGGGGCGCAGTCGGCCAAGTTCCGCGCGGCGGCGCTGTATCCCGAGAACTCAGTTGATTTCCTCAAACAGGAGATAGGCGACGGCACGATCCGCACGCGCGACATCGACCCGTACATCATCTCCGAGCAGGACGCAAAGTACGTGATGGACACCATAGGCTACTGGGAGGGCGAGTGCGGAAACGCGAAGTACAAGGCGTACATCATAGACCAGTACCACAAGTACGACGGCAACGGCATAACAATGCTCGGCAAGATGACAATAGCCGACACGCCGGTGGGGCACTTCGTAACGGGATACGACCGGGCAATACGCGTGGGGTTCGGCGCTATAAAAGCCGAGGCGGACGGCAAGATGGAGCAGCTTGTGGAAGCGGGGTTGCCCGGCAAGACCATAGAGCAGTACAACTTCTACCGCGCCGTGTCCATCGTTTGCGGTGCCATTATGACGCTGACGAGGCGCTACGCCGCGAAGGCGGAGGAAATGGCGCGCGGCGAGAGCGATCCCGCGCGCCGTGACGAACTTATGAGGATGTCGCAGTGCCTCGGGCACGCCGTGGAGCACCCCGCGCGCAATTTCCACGAGGCGCTCCAGTGCCTGTATATGTACCAGACGGTGCTGTGCCTCGACGCGAACATGCACGGCATCAGCTTCGGGCGCGTGGACCAATACCTGGGAGACTTCTTGGAGCGAGACCTCGCGGACGGTACGATAACGCAGGATATGGCCCAGGAGATGTTCGACCTGTTCTATCTGAAGGTGGCGGAGATGAACAAGCCGTGGAGCTACGGCGCCACACAGGCAAACCCCGGCTACACGTCCGGGCAGATGATGAGCTTGGGCGGCGTTGACAAGAACGGGGACGATGCGACCAACAAAGTCACGTACATGATGCTCCAGGCAATGGGCAGGCTTGTCCTGCACGACCCGCCGCACTCGCTGCGTATAAGCCGCAAGACGCCGCCGGAGTTGTGGGAGGCCGCCATAGAGACATCCAAGATATGCGGCGGCGTGCCGACTTTTGAAAATGACGATGTCATTATTCCCGCGCTCATGAAGCGCGGTCTGTCGCTCGAGAGCGCGCGGAACTACTCGCCGATAGGCTGCGTGGAACCGGGCGGCACGGGCGACGAGTGGCCGGCGTGCGGCGGCACGGGCAGCGTGTCATACCTCAACCTTGTAAACGGCGTGTGCTTGGGTATAAACGACGGGCATTTGCCAATACCGCTCATGTTCGGAGCGCCGCGCGAGGGCGCCAGGGACAACGGCAGCGGCAACAGGACGCCCGTAAAGAGGGAGGATCGCGTGGGGCTGCCCACGGGATACCTCTACGAGATGGGGACGTTTGATGAAGTGCTCGAGGCATACAAAAAGCAGATAGAGTTCTTTGTGAAATGGCACGCCATGTGTATAAACGGCTTTGAGTACGTGGCGCGCGAGGTGTTGCCGCTGCCCATAGTCTCCGCCACAATGGACGGATGCATGGAAAAGGGCATGGACGTGATGTACGGCGGCGCCAGGTACAACTCCTGCGGCATGGCGGGCGTGGGCATAGGCAACGTGGCGGACAGCCTGTTCATGATAAAGCACCTGTGCTTCGACACGGGCAAGTGCACGACGCGCGAGCTGTACGACGCGCTCATGGCCAACTGGAAGGGATACGAGGGGCTACAGCAGTTTATAAAGAGCCAGTGCCCGCACTACGGCAACGGCATTGAAGAGGTAGACAAGTGGGCAAACTGGGCAGGGCAGGTGTTCGCAGACGCCGTGACCTCGTGCACGGGGCCGAGAGGCGCCTACGCCGCCGGACTGTACCCCGTCACTACAAACGTAATGTTCGGGTACATGACGGGCGCCACGCCCGACGGGCGCAGCGCCGGGCAGCCCTTGGCGGACGGCATATCGCCCTTACAGCAGATGGACTCGCAAGGCCCAACGGCCGTATTGAGTTCCGTGTCGAAAATAGAGCAGGTCAACTACTCAAACGGCACGCTGCTCAACATGAAGTTCAGCCCGTCGTGCATAAACGGCGAGGAGGGCGTGAAAAAACTCTCGCAGCTGATACAGACATACTTCGACATGGGCGGCATGGAGATGCAGCTCAATGTCATCTCGGCGGACACGCTGAAAGACGCGCAGCAAAACCCGGACAATTACAAAAATCTCGTGGTGCGCGTCGCCGGATTCTCCGCCTACTTCGTGGAGCTCCATATCACTGGCCAAAACGACCTCATCAGCCGCACGGAACTGAGTATCTAAACTCCGCCGCGCGCGAACGAAACATTCAAGGAAACATATATGTCAAAAACCGCAGCGGGCAAGGCACAAAAATCATACGACAACGAGAGCATAAGCGCGCTCCGGGGCGCCGACCGCGTGCGCCGGCGCCCCGGCGTGATATTCGGCTCAGACGGCCTGGAGGGTTGCGAGCACGCGATATTCGAGATTTTGAGCAACGCCATTGACGAGGCGCGGGAGGGGCATGGCAAGCTCATAACCGTCACGCGTTTCGCGGACGGCTCCATAGAGGTGGAGGACTTCGGGCGCGGCTGCCCTGTGGACTGGAACAAAAACGAGAACAGGTACAACTGGGAGCTCGTGTTCTGCGAGCTGTACGCGGGCGGCAAATACCGCAACGACACGGGCGAGAACTACGAGTTCTCGCTCGGCCTGAACGGATTGGGGACATGCGCGACGCAGTACTCGTCCGAGTACATGGACGTAACTGTCTACCGCGACGGCAAGAAATACACCCTGCGCTTCGAAAAGGGCGAAAACGTGGGGGGATTGCGCAGCGAGGAGTACCGTGAGCGCAGGACAGGTTCCGTCATCCGCTGGAAACCGGATTTAGAAGTTTTTACCGATATAGCGGTCCCGGCGGAGTATTTCACGGATACGCTCAAGCGGCAGGCCGTTGTGAACGCCGGCGTCACGTTTAGGTTCCGCAACGAGACGGGCGCGGGTTTCGAGCAGCGGGATTTCCTGTACGAGGACGGCATAACCGGCTATGTGGCGGAGCTTGCGGGGGACGACGCGCTCACAGGGCCTGTGTTTATAGATGGGGAGCGGCGCGGGAGTGACCGCGCGGACAAACCGGAGTACAAAGTGAAGCTGTCGGCGGCGTTTTGCTTTTCCGGCAGGACCAGCGTAACGGAGTACTACCACAACTCCTCGTGGCTGGAGCACGGGGGCTCGCCGGAAAAAGCCGCCAAGAGCGCATTCGTCTCCGAGATAGACGCGTACCTGCGCAAAACCGGCAAGTACCAGAAAAACGAGAGCAAGATAAATTTTACAGACGTACAGGACTGCCTGATACTCGTAACGAATTGTTTTTCGACGCAGACGTCCTATGAGAACCAGACAAAGAAAGCGATTACGAATAAATTCATCCAAGAGGCCATGACGGAATTCCTGCGAGCCCAGCTGGAGGTATACTTCATAGAGCACAAGGCGGAGGCCGACAGGATAGCGGAGCAGGTCCTCATAAACAAGCGCAGCCGCGAGACGGCGGAAAAGGCCCGCCTTAACATACGCAAAAAGCTCTCCGGCGGCGCCGATCTCATAAGCCGCGTGCAGAAATTCGTCGATTGCCGCACGCGAGACGTATCAAAGCGCGAGATATACATCGTGGAGGGGGACAGCGCGCTAGGCGCGTGCAAGCTCAGCCGCGATGCCGAGTTCCAGGGGATAATCCCCGTTCGCGGCAAGATACTCAACTGCCTTAAAGCCGACTACGACAAAATCTTTAAAAATGAGATAATAACGGACCTGATAAAAGTGCTCGGGTGCGGCGTGGAGATACGCGGCAAACATGCCCGCGACATAAGCGCGTTTGATATAACCGCCCTGCGCTGGAGCCGCGTCATCATATGCACCGATGCCGATGTGGACGGGTTCCAGATACGCACGCTCATACTCACGATGCTCTACAGATTGACGCCGGCGCTCATAGAGGGAGGATACGTGCACATCGCGGAGTCGCCGCTTTTTGAGATAGAGTGCGGAAGCCGGACATATTTCGCGTACTCGGAACGAGAAAAGGCGGAGATAGTCTCGTCGCTCGGCGGCGCGAAGTACACGATAAACCGTTCGAAAGGCTTGGGCGAGAATGACCCCGACATGATGTGGCTGACTACCATGAATCCCGAGACGCGCCGGCTGATAAAAATAATGCCGTCCGATGCCCGCCGCACCTCCGAGGTGTTTGACCTGTTGCAGGGAGACAACCTGTCCGGACGCAAAGAGCACATCAGGGACAACGGATATAAATACCTGGACATGGCGGACATATCATAGCTAGTAGGCGTACGAATACACGTAATCCTCTATGGGTGCGGCGGGGGATACGGAGGACACGACTATGCGCGCCTCTTCGTAGCCCATGTACTCGCCCCTCTCAATGACGCCTTTCACCGTCACCCATGAGTCGTTTTCAAGTTCGCCTGCGCCGTCGTAGCGGCATATGATGCCGCACGACACGAGATCTGCGACACAGCATGACATCATAAGGCGCGCGGGGACAAATTCGCCGTCGCTCATCAAGCTGGGGTCTTTGAAGACGAAGCCCGTGACAGAAAACTCGTATCCCTCGTATTTATCTAAATTGTCGTATATCTCCATTATCCACAGGTAGTATTCGGTGTCGTTTACCGTTATGGATCGGTTTGCCTCGTCAAGGCCGGAAAGACCCGGCGCGGCGGGGGAAGGCGCGGGCGTGGGAGCGGCGCTGTCGGCCGGTTCCGCGATAGTTTGCGGGGAGACGTTTGGCGCGGCGGATATATATCCAAACGAGACATCCGAGGCATCCATGGCCCTGTGCGGGAGCAAAATGAGCAAGATGGGCACCGCCAGGGCAAAGCAGTGGGCGCAGCGCGCGCGCCCCCTCGTCTTGCCCAGGCGCAGCGCGCCGGAACACGTCCACACGAGCATTACAATCGCGGCGAAGCACAGATAAGGCTTCATCTTCGGCGTCAGGTAGCGCAGGTATTCTCCGCTCGCCACGAGATAGATGAGAACGCATCCGAAACCGGCGTATATAAGAGTTTCGAGAAATGTCTGCGGGCTGAAAGCGCCCGGCTTGCTACTTGCCGCCATAGCTACGTGAGTCCCCCTAGACAGTAATATATGAAGACCGCCGCGAAACATACGGCAAACGCCGTGACTGTAAACCGCGCGATGAACCGTTTCGTGAAGCCGGACGAGAGCATTGTGATATTCTTTATGTCTGCCATCGGGCCAAATATGAGAAATCCCATCAGGGCGGCGGGCGGGAACTGCCCCGAAAAGCTTCGCGCCACCACCGCGTCCGACGACGAGCACAGCGAGAGCACAAAGCCCATGGCCATCATGACGGCGACGGACGCCGCGAGGCTCATGCCGGTGTTTGCCTGAGCGAATAAATTGGTGCCCATAGATTGGATAGCTGCGGAGACAAATGTCCCGATGACGAGATATTTCCCCACGTTCCAAAACTCCGCCTGCGCGTGCCATAGGAATAGCTCGATTTTGCCGCGCGCTGTCGCAACGGATTGCGCGTCCTCGAAATACCCGCAGCCGCACATGAGCCTGTCCAGGGCGCCGCCGGACAGCACGTCATAGCGCGGGCGGCGCAAGGCAAAAGTCATGCCCGTCACGGCGGCTGACGCAATGCCCAAAACCACGCGCACGGCTACTGTCCGCACGTCGCCGTTGAAAGCGTAGTATGTGGACAGCATTACGACAGGGTTGATGACAGGCGCCGCCGCCATAAACGTGACAGCGGC
>JAITEC010000044.1 GCA_031282225.1 Oscillospiraceae bacterium
GGCGCGGCACCCTGACGGCCATAGGCGCCGTCTCGCCGCCAGGCGGAGACACGTCGGAGCCCGTTTCGCAGGCGACAATGCGCATAGTCAAGGTGTTCTGGGGTCTGGACTCGTCGCTCGCCTACGCCCGCCACTTCCCCGCCATAAACTGGCTGACCAGCTATTCGCTGTACTTGGACACGCTGCGGCCGTGGTATGACAGCAAGTACGGCGCGCGTTTCTTGGACAACCGCAACAAGGCCATGGCGATCCTCGGCGAGGAGGCGGAACTCCAGGAGATCGTGAAACTCGTGGGGCAGGACTCGCTGTCCGCGCCCGACAGGCTCACGCTGGAGACCGCCAAGATGCTAAGGGAGGACTTCCTCCAGCAAAACGCGTTTGTCGACCTTGACAGCTACTCGTCCTACGAGAAGCAGGGGCGGCTCCTGGAAGTCATATTGCAGTACGACAGCTTGTGCCGGGACGCGCTGCAAAAAGGCGTCACGGACATTGCGGCGCTGTTTGACATAGAGGCGCGCGAGCGCATAGGTCGCGCCAAGATGACGCCTGCCGACGAGTACGACGCGCAGTACGACGAGATAGTCAGCGAGATGGTATACCAAATCGAGGCGATAACGAGGGGAGGCGAGAGCCAATGATCAAGGAATACCGCACTATACAGGAGATCGTCAGTCCCCTGATGGTCATAAAAAACGTGGAGGGCGTCACTTACGACGAGCTCGCGGAACTCGAACTGCCAAACGGTGAGACGCGCCGATGCAGGGTATTGGAAGTCAACGGCGACACTGCCGTGGTGCAGCTGTTCGAGAGTGCCGCGGGCATAAACCTAGCGACATCGAAAGTGCGCTTCCTGGGTCACCCGCTAGAGCTGGCCGTGTCTGCGGATATGCTCGGCAGGGTGTTCAGCGGCATGGGCCGGCCTATAGACGGGGGACCCGACATCCTGGCCGAGTCGCACAACGACATAAACGGGCTGCCCATGAACCCGGCGGCGCGCGACTATCCCAATGAGTTCATACAGACCGGCGTTTCCACGATAGACGGGCTCAACACGCTCGTGCGCGGCCAAAAGCTGCCGATATTCTCGGGTTCCGGCCTGCCGCACGCGCAGCTTGCCGCTCAGATAGCGCGCCAGGCGAAAGTGCTCGGGGGAAGCCAGAGCAATTTCGCCGTCGTATTCGCGGCCGTCGGCATAACATTTGAGGAATCGGAGTATTTTGTGCAGGAGTTCAACCGCACGGGCGCCATCGACCGCTCCGTGATATTCTCAAACCTCGCCGACGACCCCGCCGTCGAGCGCATAGCCACTCCTCGCATGGCTCTCACCGCCGCAGAGTACTTGGCTTTTGAGCGCGATATGCACGTGCTCGTCATTATAACCGACATAACTAACTATGCCGAGGCGCTGCGCGAAATTTCCGCCGCGCGCAAGGAAGTTCCCGGCCGCCGCGGATACCCCGGATACCTATACACCGACCTCGCCACGATGTACGAGCGCGCGGGCAGGCGCATAGGCAAACAGGGCTCGATAACGATGATACCCATCCTCACTATGCCCGAGGACGACAAGACTCACCCCATACCGGATCTCACGGGCTATATCACCGAGGGCCAGATCATACTGTCGCGCGAATTGCACCGGCGCGGCATCCAGCCGCCCGTAGACGTGCTGCCGTCGCTCTCGCGCCTGAAAGACAAGGGCATAGGCAGCGGCAAGACGCGCGAAGACCACGCGGACACAATGAACCAGTTATTCGCGGCTTACTCGTCGGGCAAAGACGCGAAAGAGCTCATGACCATACTGGGCGAGGGCGCGCTGACACAGACCGACCTGCTGTTCGCCAAATTCGCAGAGGAGTTCGAGGCTCGCTATGTGTCGCAGAGCTATGACTCGAACCGCTCCATCGAGGAGACGCTGTCGCTCGGCTGGGAGCTTTTGAAGATACTCCCCGTACCGGAGCTCAAGCGCGTCCGCACGGAGTATATTGAAAAATATTTGCCGAAGGATGCGGGAACCTGAACATGGGAGGGGGCTTTTAAGTGGCGGCTAAGACTATATCGCCTACCAGAATGGAGCTCACTCGGCTCCGCGGACGGCTTAAGACGGCCACGCGCGGGCACAAACTGCTCCGCGACAAGCGCGACGAGCTCATGCGCCAGTTTTTGGAGATAGTGCGGAAAAACCGCGACCTGCGCGCCCGCGTGGACGAGGGGCTGTCAAACGCGAACCGCGCCCTCGCGGTGGCGTCGGCCGTGATGTCATCCGATATGCTCGAACAGGCGCTTTTGTACCCGCGCCAGAGCGTGCAGCTGGATATGTCGTTCCGCAACATTATGTCGGTAAACGTGCCGGAGTACCGGTTCACCACGACCGTCTCGGACAGCGCGGGGATATATCCCTACGGCTTCGCGCAGACCTCCGGGGAACTCGACGACGCCATATCCGCGCTCGACGGCGTATTCCGCGATATGTTCGAGCTGGCGCAGGTAGAGAAGACCATGCAATTGCTCGCCGACGAGATAGAGAAGACGCGCCGCCGCGTCAACGCGCTCGAGTACGTGATGATACCCGAGATGCAGACAAACATCCGCTACATCACAATGAAACTCGAGGAAAACGACCGCTCCACAAAAGTGCGTCTGATGAAAGTAAAGGACATGGTGCTGGAGGACAGCCGGAGGAAGAAACTGTAGGATGTACCGTATGCCTACCCGCGAGCGCGAGCGAGCCGCGCGAAGTCGCGCGTCAAATGCCGGCGGCATTTGCGCAGGGCGAATTTATTTCGCCCGAGCATATATAATGCAGGGGTCCTCGCGCGGCAACGCCGCGTGGGGAGCAAAAGGACATGGTGCTGGAGGACAGCCGGAGGAAGAAACTGTAAGGACGTGCCGAAACTTGTTACAAAAATTTCATATTTTTCTCTACAAAACTCTTGATTTATAACTTTATCTGTTGTATAATACGGCTATGCCGGTACTTATTATCCGGCAAATCCGTCCGCGCGGACGACAATCGGCGCGGCAAGACAGAGGTGTTGAGTTAATGTATATAAAAAAATATGCCGGATCTAGGCGGGGCGCCCTGCAATTGTGCGCGCATCTGCTGTTTGCCTTGGCGGTATTCGCTGCATTGACGGCATTCGCGCGGACAGGCGCCATTGCGGCGGACACAATAATCGGGAATGACAAAGCCAAAGTGAACACGGCAAATACATCTGACGGGTATGTCCAAATAGCTTACACCGGCGGGAGCACGGCCAAGATAAAGACTATCATCAAAGGCCCCAACGATTCGCAGTATACATACAATATCAACAATGAGGGCGCGTTTGAGACATATCCACTGTCGGAGGGCGACGGCAGCTATACAGTCGGGGTGTATGTCAACACGAGCGGCACAAAGTACTCCACTGCCTATTCCGGCAGCCTTAACGTCAAGCTGAAAAACGAGTTCTCGCCTTTTATCGTGTCCAATCAGTATGTCAATTACACCGCCTCCACGAAGTGTGTCGCGGCGACGCCGGACATCCTGAAAGCGGCCAATGCCGAAAAAGCCCTTGACAAGATAAGAGCCATATACGAGTATGTTATCAAGGGATTCACTTACGACAAGGCCAAAGCGGCTTCCGTCAAGAGCGGCTATCTGCCCGTGCTCGATACGGTCTGGGACTCTAAGAAAGGGATATGCTTTGACTACGCTTCCATGATGGCCGCCATGCTGCGCTCACAGGGCATACCGTGCAAGCTCGTGGTGGGCTACGCCGGCACCACATACCACGCGTGGATAGACGTGTACACCAACGAGACGGGCTGGATTAACAACATGATAGAGTTTGACGGCAGGAACTGGAAGCTGATGGATCCCACGTTCGCCTCAACCGGAAAGCAGAGCGCCTCCGTCATGAAGTACATCGGCGACGGCAAGAACTACTCGGCAAAATACCATTACTGAGATAATATGCGTATGGGAGGTTCGGCGTGAAACAATTTTCGTTATCGTACATATCATCTTTCTGCATGTCGCTTCGCTTGGCTATGCAGGCGGGCATACCCATAGGTGAGGGCGTTTCCATGTTTGCCCAAGAGGAGCGCGACGCCCAGCGGCGCGCCCAAGTGACGGAGATATACGACACGCTCGAACTCGGGGAACAGCTGTCCGCCGCCCTGAGAAAGGGCGGCCAGTTCCCGGGCTACATGGCGGACATGATAGAAGTCGGCGAGAAAACAGGCAAGCTCGACGACACCTTGCTGTCGCTCTCGCGCTACTACGACAGGCAGGAACACATCTCAAAGAGCATACGCGGCGCCGTCACGTATCCCGCAATGCTGCTCGCCGTCCTCCTGTTCGTGCTCGTCGTATTCATAGTGAAAGTCCTGCCCATATTCAACGACGTGTACGGGCAATTAGGCGCCACAATGTCCGGGCCCGCCACGGCGGCCATGCGCGTCGGCTCTTGGCTGGGGGCAAACTGGGCACCTATAGTCGCCGCGCTCGCGATAATTGCGGCGCTTATAGTCGCGTTCCGCTCGTCTTGCGCCAGGTTGCTAAAGCGCCTGTTCATGGGCGGCTCGCTCGGCAGTTCCATGCAGTGCGCGCGTTTTTCGAGCATTATGGCCATGACAATGTCCAGCGGCATGGACACGGACGAGTCGCTCATCATGGCCAGCCGGCTCACGGACGACAAGGAGACGGCCAGCAAGATAGCGGCCAGCGCCGAGCTCGCTGCGAAGGGCACCGGCTTTGCTCAGTGCGTAGAGGAGACGGGCATATTCTCTACCCTGTACAACCGCATGCTCGCAATCGGCGTGCGCACGGGCTGCGCCGACACAGTCATGGACGAGATAGCCTCCCGCAGCGGCGACGAGGCAAACGACAAGCTCGAGTCCTTCATCGGCAAGATCGAGCCCACGCTCGTCATAATAATGTCCGTCCTCGTGGGGCTGCTGCTGCTCTCGGTCATGCTCCCGCTCGCCGGCATAATGTCGGCGCTGTAGCGCGGAGGCGGTTATGGGCCGGACGGGAGGATTTTGGCGCGGCGTG
>JAITEC010000070.1 GCA_031282225.1 Oscillospiraceae bacterium
CGCGCGGATGCGACGGAGGAATCCGTCCTCGCGCTGGCCATGCTCGACTGAGGAGGTGAAAACGATGAAAAAAAATACTCTGCTGCAAAAACTTGTCAAGGGCAAGGCGATGTTCCTGCTCCTGCTCATACTTGTCGTGCTGGCGATCACGTACATAGTAAAGCCCGCCTCTTTCACGATCGGCAACGCCAAGCAGCTCATGCAGAACATCAGCTTTATCGGGGTCATCTCCGTTGGCGTCTGCTGCCTGTTCATCTGCGGCGGCATCGACTTTTCTACAAGCGCGCACGCCACCGTCGGCATGGTGTTCTTCGCGCTGTGCCTGCAAAAGTTTGAAAGCGTGCCGTGGCCGGTGTTTATTTTGGCGCCCGTAGTCTTCGGCATAATCGCCGGTCTCGTAAACGCGTTTTTTTCAGAGGTGCTCAACCTGATGCCGTTCATTGCGACTATCGGCATGCAGTCAGTATGGTCGGGCGGGATAATGTGGTATGTAAACGCGCAACCCATTCAGATCACGCGCGCCAGTTTCACGACGCTTGCAACAAAATATATCGGGCCTGTGCCTGTGTTCTTCCTGTTCTTCATTGCGCTGGCCATAATTTACAGCATAGCGCTGCGGTACACCACCCTGGGGCGCAGTATGTACATGGTCGGAGGCAACCCCGCCGCCGCGCGGCTTGCAGGCATAAATATCTCGCGCACCAAGACTCTTGTTTTCATCAACAACGGCATACTCGCCGCCTTGGGCGGGCTCGTCTGGGCGAGCCAGCAGGGCATGGGCAGCCCAAACGGGCTGACCTCGTCGACACCGGAAATGACGGCCATGAGCGCGTCTATCCTCGGCGGCGTCGCGTTCTCAGGCGGCGCGGGCGGCTTGGGCGGCGCTTTTTTCGGCGTGTGTCTCGTCACCGCGCTTACATATGCGCTGCAGGCGATGGGGCTTCCGCTCTGGACGGTGACAATGGTCAATGGCTTGCTGCTCGTCACCGCGCTCACGCTCGACAGCTTGCGCAGCCGCAAGCAGATGAAAGCCATGCAGGGCATGGGAATGCCGGGCATGTCAAGGTGAGCGTCCGTGCGTATGCAGACATGTTCCGCGGCAGATTATATTATATAAGGATCATTCGACATTAGATTAATTTATATTAGGAGGTAAACATGATGAAAAGGATACTGGCAATCTCTCTGGCATTCCTAATGGCGCTGTCGTTTGCGGCGTGCAAGGGCGACGGAGAACAAGACACCTCGTCGGGCGGAAGCCCGTCCACCGGCGCGGAATCGCCGTCACAGTCCGGAGGGGGCCAGGAACCCGCTCCCCCGGCGGACGAGGGGACGGATAGCGCGCCGGCGGGCGCCGACTCCGGTTACACCGACATTGGCTTCTTCGACCCGAATTACGACTACAGCCAGCACAAGACGTTCAAAGTGGCGTACATCTCGAACTCAAATGATTTTCTGACGCTTGAGTTTGATGCCGCGTATAAAGACTGGGCGCCGCGCATGAACATCAACTACACCGGCCTGTGGGCCTCGTCTGCCGGCAACGACGAATACTTATCCGGCCTGCAGCTCTACTGCGAGCAGGACTACGACGGGCTCCTGCTCCAGCCCGACCTGAGCATCTACTCTCGCATCGTGGAGATACTCGACGAGGCCAATATGCCCTGGATAAGCGGCATAGGGCAGGCGCGCACCGATAACGGCGCCGGCGCGCTGCTCCATCCCTCCGTCGGGTTTTCCGACCTCGACGTCGGGTACAAGCTGATGCAGTACTGCCTCGACTGGAAAGACGCTAACTACCCCGATGTCCCGTGGGACAATGTCGGCGTGATCGCCATAGACATGGGCGTTTCCGTGGAGATCATGAGGCGCACGTTCGGCACGGAGATGAAATGGGTGGAGAAGCACCCGGAGATGGGCGAGGCCAACGAGTCCCGGGAGACCAACCCGAAAAACTTCTGGATATGCGACACCGCGATGGGCACCTTCGACCAGGTGACCGCGCAAAACATGACGACGCAGGTAGTCACTGCAAATCCCAGCATCGAGGTGTGGCTCGTGCCCGCGGCCGTCGACTTCTACGCTATGGGCGCGGCGCAGGCGCTTGAAAACATCGGCTTGGCAGATAAATCCGTCATAGTATGCAACGGCGGCTCGCAGCTTCCTCTCCAGCTCGACTCAGGCAAGGAGACCGCGTGGCGCAGCGCCCTGTTCACGCCGCAGACAATGTACTCCGAGCCCATGATCGCCCAGCTCTGGGCGTATATGGCCGGCCTGGCGACGCCGGAGACCATTTATCCCGAGTGGATCAAGTGGGACGACAAGGGCGATATATTCGACGACGCCGGCAACCTTGTCGAGGAGCACAATTACTCCCAGGTGCTCATACCGTCCTTCTGGATAGACAAGGACAACTACAAGTCGTATCTGGAGTGGACCGACCTCTACGGATACGGCCCCGGAGTGGAGGGTCATTACAGCTATGAACCTGTGACAGACTTGTCGCTGTACTCGGCGCGGGAGATCGTGCCGGACGAATATTCCAAATAAGAGGGTGGGACGGCTTTATGTTTCAGCTTGCACCTATAAGCGAACGCATACTGCGCATCAAGGAGCGCAGGCGTGAGCACGACAACGGTCACGTAGCGCTGTGCGGCGAGCGCACTGAGATATACACGCGGTACTACAAGGCGCACGATATGCACATGGAGATCGAAAAGCGCGCTGGCGCGCTGTACGAGTGGTGCGACAAGCACGAACTGAGCCTTGAGGACGACGCGATGTTTGTCGGCAATCTGGGGCGCGGCTGGCGTGAGGCCGTCAATTACGTCGAGTGGGGAACGGGCTGGCTCGAACTCGTGATGGATCTCCCGGACGAGGACTTCGTGCGCGAGTGGCAGAGCCCCGGCGCGTATACGTACATATCGCCCGGAGACAGGGAAGTATTCAAGGAAGCGGTGGAATATTGGCGCGACAAGACGCTGCAGTCGCGCGTGTCCGCCGTGCTCCCGGAGGAGATATGGGAACTCAAGGGCGACAACTGCACCACGTTCGGCAACCGCCCCAAGCTCAACACGGCCGACATGCCGCAAGGGCACTACTGCTCTAACTACCGCAAGGTCATCGACAAGGGCTGGGGCTATATTATCCGCGAGGCGCAAGAACACATGGACGCCATACGCGGGCACGTGTTCGACCGCGACAACAAGCGCTATGTCACGTGGCGCTCGATACGTACAGTCGCCGAGGGGGCAAAGCGCCTCACCGAGCGCTACGCCGAGTTTGTGGCTCTCAAGGCGCAAGAGGCGACGGCCCAGCGGCGCGCGGAGCTCACAACTATGGCGGACGGCCTGCGGTGGATAGCCGAAAATCCGGCGCGCACTTACTGGGAGTCGATGCAGGCGGTAGTCATATATCAGTGTCTCCTGCACATCGACGGACAGGCGCACGGTATAACCCTCGGCAGGCTCGACCAGTATTCGGGTCATTTTCTTGAAAAAGAGCTCTCCGAGGGTAGCATCACGCCATGGCGCGCGCAGGAACTGGCGGACGCGTTCATTCTCAAGCTGGGCGATTTCCTGGCTATGCAGTTTGCGTCCGTGGCGGTGAAACTGCCGCCGTCGGACGGCAGGATGATGGAGGCGGCTCCCCCGCCAAAACCCGTGTACCACTACGAGTGCGGCGGGCACCACTTCACGGTGGGCGGCATCACAAAGGACGGGCGCGATGCGACCAACACGCTGTCGCTGCTGTTCTTGCAGACATACGCGCGGCTATACCTGACAATACCCTCGCTCTCCGTGCGCATACATCCCCATACGCCTGCCGAGTTGTGGGAGCACGCCATAGAGTCGTCCAAGATAGCGGGCGGCATGCCCATATTTGAAAACGACAGCATCATAATTCCGGCGCTCGTCGAGCGCGGCATGTCCCAGGAGGACGCCAACGACTACTGCATAATCGGCTGCGTGGAGCCGGCGGGCTGCGGCTGCGAGTGGTCGGCGTGCGGCAGCAGCGGCGGAGAGAGTTTTTCAAATCTCGTCGGCATTATGAACATGGCCATACACAACGGGACGAACCCGAAGACGGGCTGCTCCGCCGGACTCAAAACAGGCTATCTGTACGATTATAAGACATTCGACGAATTCAAGGACGCTTTCAAAAAACAACTGAAGTATTTCCTCGACTGGCACGTCTCGTTTGTCAATTTCTACGAGCTCGTGTACAGCGCGTACTACCCGTGCGTGTCGGCGACTGCAACAATTGACGGCTGCATGGACAGCGGGCTGGACGTTCTGGAGGGCGGGGCCAGGTATAACTCAACAGGCTTCACGGCGCTCGGCGTGGGCAATGTGGCCGACAGCATGATGGCGATAAAAAAACTCGTGTTCGACGATAAGAAGGTGGCGGCGCGCGAGCTCTATGACGCGCTTATAAGCAACTGGCACGGGCACGAGGAACTCCGCCAGTATATCATCAACGATGTCCCGCACTACGGAAACAGCAGCGGCGAGGTGGACGACCTGGCGTCTTGGGCGCTGGGCGAATACGCCGACCACATGCTGAGCGTGCGCGGGCCACGCGGCAAATGGCGCGGCGGCACGTTCACAGTCACCACGCACATAGAGTTCGGCAACCTCACCGTGGCCACGCCCGACGGGCGCGAGGACGGAGCGCCGCTCGCCGAGGCGATATCTCCCCGGCAGGGGTTCGACAAAAACGGTCCGACCGCATATATGCTCTCGGCGGCGCGGCTGCCGCACTACAAGCTCGGCAACGGCGACCAGCTGAACATACGTTTCTCTCCGGCGACCGTGAGCGGGCAGGACGGCACGCGCAAGCTGACGCAGCTCATCCAGACGTATTTCGACGAGGGCGGGATGCAGGTGCAGTTCAATGTCGTGAGCACGAGCCAGCTTCACGAAGCGCAGAGCAGGCCGGAGGAACACGAAAATCTCATAGTCCGCATAGCCGGATTCTCCGTGTTCTTTGTGGAGATGCCAAAGGTCATGCAGGACGACTTTATATCAAGGACAGAGCACTTCGTATAACGTCAGGAGGCATGAAATGCTCAGGTACATCATCAAGCGCCTCTTACTTGTGATACCCACACTGCTGGGCATTACAATTGTAGTGCAATTATTTATAGTCATCACGCCCGGTGACCCCGCCAGAATGCTGGCGGGGAACCAGGTGTCGGAAGAGGAGGTGGAGAAGCTCAGGGAAGAGATGGGTTTGAACGACCCGTTTATTGTGAGGTACGGGGATTATATGAAGAACCTGTTCAAAGGCGATTTCGGCACCTCATACAAGACAAAAGGGTCCGTCTTGAAAGAGATGCTGCAGCGGTTCCCGTATACGTTGCTGCTTGTTTTTGTCAGCATGATCCTGGCCGTCGTGGTCGGGGTACCGCTTGGCATCTACGCCGCGACGCATCAATATTCCTGGAAAGACAACGCGGCGATTTTCGGTTCCCTGTTCTGCGTCTCGATGCCTCCGTTCTGGCTGGCGCTGATGCTTGTTCAATTTCTGGGCGTCAAGCTCAATCTCCTGCCGGTTGCCGGCATCGACAGCTGGCTTGGCTGGATACTGCCGTGCGTCACGAACGCGCTCGCATACGCGGCGTCCATCGCCAGGCAGATGAGATCGAACCTGCTCGAGGTCATAAGGCAGGATTTCGTGACGACGGCGCGCGCAAAAGGGCAGGCGGAGAATAAGGTTCTGTATAAACACGCGCTTAAAAACGCCATCATCCCCATCATTATGACAATCGGATCTATTTTCGGCATGGCGATGGGCGGATCGATGATATCCGAGGTGATATTCGGCATTCCGGGGATCGGCAATTATACGCTTTCAGCCCTGCTGGCAAGGGATTATCCGGTCATTCAAACGAGCGTGCTCTTTCTCTCAACGCTGTTTTGCGTAATTTTACTGCTGACCGACGTGGCGTTTGCCGTAGTCGATCCGAGGATCCGCGCGCAATACGCCAGAAAAAATAAAAAGCCTGAAAAGAAAATGCTCAACGAGAATGAGAATACGGCGCGGGGTGTGGCGTGATGAACGAAATAGCAATGCCTAAAAAGAAGTCGCGGCTGGGCGAGACATGGCGCCGCCTGAAAAAGAACAAGGTCGCGGTAGTTTGCCTTTTTATCATTGTCGTGGTTTTCCTGGTCGCCATGTTGGCGTCCGTAATCGCTCCGTATCGGTACGATAAGCAAGACTACTCCAGCACCTATGCCCCGCCCGGGCGCGAGCACCTCCTGGGCACCGACCAACTGGGGCGCGATATATTGAGCCGGCTGATATATGGCGCTGGGCAGTCGCTCCAGCTGGCGATTGTTTCAACGGTCATCGCCTCTGTTATCGGTATTGTCATAGGGGCCCTTGCGGGATACTACGGGGGCTGGGCCGACAACCTGACCATGCGGTTTTTTGACATATACCAGAGCATCCCCATGTTCCTGCTGTGCGTCACGCTTGCGGCAGTTATGGGGCCGAGCCTCACCAACGCCACATTGGCCATAGGCATCAGCATGATACCCGGCCCGGCTCGCATGATGCGCGCTTCAATACTGTCTGTCCGCGAGATGGAGTATGTCGAATCGGCAAAAATCATCAACGCGAGCAATTCGCACATCATTTTGAAATACATAATACCTAACGCGATAGCGCCGCTGATCGTATTTATTACGATGAGCATGGGGATGAACATGCTCGCCGGTGCGGCGATGAGCTATATAGGTCTGGGCGCGCAGCCCCCTGTGCCGGAGTGGGGTGCCATGGTGTCGGACGCGAGGAATATCATGAGGGATCACGGGACGCTCGCGCTGTATCCCGGCATCTGCATTATGATTGTTGTTCTCGCTTTCAACCTGCTGGGCGACGGGTTAAGGGACGCGCTTGATCCGCGCCTTAAGAATTGAGGTGCGCGGAGTGTCGGAATATATTAGCGCGGAAAACATACTCGAGATCAGCGATCTCAATGTCGAGTACCACACTGACGACGCGGTCATACACGCCGTAAACGGGGTAAACCTCATAGTGAGAAAAGGCGAGACGATCGGGCTCGTCGGCGAGACCGGCGCCGGAAAAACGACTATCGCGCGCGCGATACTGCGCATACTGCAAACGCCTCCGGCGAAATTTTGCGGCGGGAAGATCGTCTTCCAAGGCCAGGATATTATGGCGCTGTCGGAAAAGGAGATGCGGAAAATACGCGGTGACAAAATCGCGATGATCTTCCAAGACCCGATGACGGCGCTGAACCCCATTGAGAAAGTCGGGGATCAAATTGCCGAGGCCGTAAGGCTTCACAATAAGTTCTCGCGCGTTCAGGCGGAACAAAGGGCACAGGACATGCTGGAGATGGTCGGCATACCGGCTGTGAGGTATACGGAGTATCCGCACCAATTCTCAGGCGGCATGAAACAGCGCGT
>JAITEC010000029.1 GCA_031282225.1 Oscillospiraceae bacterium
ACTCATATATAATATATCAGAAATAAAATTATTGCAACTGTGTCCGGGCGCCTCGCAGGGCGTGTTTACAATCCGGCCTTGCGTACTATGCTATATCGATCATCGTCATCATCCGCCGAGTTCTATCATGCGCTCTATGCAGCGCTTGGCGGGGGCGAATATCGCCTCGGGGATCGTTATCTCCTCGCCGCCGTCGCCTTGGCAGCAGTGGTATAGGTCCATGAGCGTCGTCGCTTTCATGTTGGGGCATACCAGCCTGTTGCTCAGATAGTAAAACCGCTTGTTGGGGCATGCGTACTGCAGGTGCTCGGCTATGCTGGCCTCCGTGCCTATTATGAATTCGCGGCTTTCCGATTTGACCGCGTAGTCGAATATGCCCGACGATGAGCCCACGTAGTCCGCCGCTTCAACAACGTCCGGCACGCACTCGGGGTGCACGAGCAGTGGCGCCCCGGGGTGCTCCCGCCGCGCGCGCTCGACATCCGCCGAGCCCACGGCGACGTGCGTGGGACACCCGCCGTTTATGAGCCGTATCGTCTTTTCGGGCACGCGGCGCGCTACGTAGGCGCCCAGATTGCAGTCCGGCACAAACAGTATGTCCTGCTCGTCCATGGCCTTAATTATCTTGACCGCCGAGGACGACGTAACGCATACGTCGCACATCGCTTTGATCTGCGCTGTGGTGTTCATATAGCAGACTGCCGTGCTGCCGGAGTATTTCTCCATGGCCGCCCTCATGCGCTCGGCGCCCAGTTGGTCGGCCATGGGGCACCCGGCGGAGGGGTTTGCCAGGTACACGGCCTTCTCCGGGGAGAGCAGCTTCACGTTCTCCGCCATAAAGCGCACGCCGCACATTATAACGCGGCTGTTCTCCGTTCTGCCCGCCTCGACGCTCAGCGCGTACGAGTCGCCTGTAAAATCCGCGACCTCCAAAATCTCCCGCGCCTGATACACATGCGCGAGCACACAGATGTCCCTGTCGCGCTTGAGGGTTAAAATGGCGTCTTGTACCTGGGATATTGTCATAAGCACCTCCGGCGCGCCGCTTGCGCGGCGCAATTGTAAATTTCGTGTCTCGCGCCCTTTCAACCGACTATTGTCCCGCCGCCGATTACAATATCGCCGTCGTATAGTACTACGGCCTGGCCGGGGGTTATGGCGCGCTGGGGGAGGTCAAACTCCACGCGCAGCTCGTCGGGACCTGTCTGGCGGGCTGTTGCGGGCTGCGCTTCGTGGGAGTACCGGATTTTCGCGGTCACGCGCAGCGCGCCGTCTAAGCGGTCATACGGGATTATGTTGATGTCCGAGGCGGTAAGCGACTTTGTGTAGAGCTCGTCGTCCCTGCCGAGCACGACTGTGTTCTCATCCGCCCGGACGGATGTGACGTACATCTTGCCGCCGGGGTGCGACCCCAAGCCGCGCCTTTGCCCCACAGTATAGCGAATTATGCCCCCGTGCGAGCCGAGGTACCCGCCGCGCGAGTCCACGAACGGGCCGGGAGGATACCGCTTGCCCGTGTGCGCCTCTATAAATCCGGCGTAGCCGCCGCCACGCACGAAACATATATCCTGGCTCTCCCGTTTTTGCGCGTTGGCAAAGCCGTGTTCAATCGCTAGCTGCCGGACTTGCGGTTTGGTGAGTTCCCCTAGCGGGAACAGCGCGCCCGAGAGCTGCTCTTGCGTCATGAAGTACAGCACATAGCTCTGATCCTTGGCCGTATCGGTGCCCCTTCGCAGCAGGAGGCGCCCGCCGCCGGGCGCGCGCTCCACGCGCGCGTAGTGGCCAGTTGCGATATACCGGCACCCGAGGCTGTCCGCTTTCTCGCGCAGCACGCCGAATTTCAGCGCACGGTTGCACTCTACGCACGGGTTGGGCGTGGTGCCGCGTTCGTAATCCGCCGCGAAGCGATCCATGACGCAGAGCCTGAATTCCTCGGCGCAGTTGTATACATAGAACGGCATATCAAGCGAGCGAGCCGCGCCCTCGGCGTCGCCCACGCTCTCAAGCGCGCAGCAGCCGCGCTCCCAATTTGCCCCTACGTCCTCGTTTTCAAACAGCTTCATCATTGCGCCCACGCAGTCGTAACCCGCCCGCGTGAGCAAAAGAGCCGCCACTGAACTGTCGACCCCGCCGCTCATGGCGACAAGCGCCCTGTCTGTCATTGCCTCACCTACGCCTGTTTCGCTCCACGCCCTATGTTTCGTCTGTTATGATATATCAGAATTAAATTTATTGCAAGCGGTTTTGGGCGGAGTTCGGTTTTGCCCGTGGGCGCGGCGCCGGCGAGCTTGCTTCCATATTTTACGCGTAATAAGCCGCACGTATATGTGGAAAAGTAATATATGTGTTTTTCAAACAAAATTCGGAGGTGCCCGGTGAAGAGCAGGAAAAAATTGTCCCTGACGCTCGCGGTGCTGATATTTGTCAATATCGCGGTCATAATAATGGCTCAATACGCGTTTTACGCCGAAGCTGCGGCTTACAGGCGCGGGTCTGCCGGCGACGTGGTGGAGCAAATACAGCGAAATCTGCTGAATTGGGGCTATTACAGCGGCGCGGTGGACGGGGTGTACGGGAGCGCCACGGAGGGCGCGGTTATGTATTTTCAGCAAAAAAACGGTCTGCGCCCCGACGGCGTGGCCGGGGCGCAGACCCTTATGGCGCTTGGAATATCGACGGCGTCGGCGCCGGACGCGCGCAGCAACGAACTCAATCTGCTCGCGCGGCTCATCTCAGCCGAAGCGCGCGGGGAGCCGTACAGGGGGCAGGTGGCAGTGGGGGCCGTGGTCTTGAACAGGGTGGAGCACCCCTCGTTCCCCAACACTATGGCAGGGGTCATATACCAGGCGGGAGCGTTTAGCTGTTTGGACGACGGACAGTTTGACGAGCCCGTGGACAGCGGCGCGTACAACGCCGCGCGCGACGCGCTCAACGGCGTGGACCCAACGGGAGGGGCGATATATTACTTCAACCCCGCAACGGCGACAAACAAGTGGATTTGGTCGCGTCCTCTGATATTGGTTATCGGCAACCACCGGTTTTGCGCGTGAAGCCCGCTATTTTGCGCTGCCTTGGTTGGCCACGGCCTCCATTTTTTGCGCTATGAGTGACTCGTCTCCCAGGTAAAACGCCCGCGCCACATTAAAATGGGAGTCAAATTCATAAACGAGCGGGATGCCAGTGGGGATGTTCATCTGTGCTATGTCTGTGTCGGATACACCGTCGATATGCTTGACGAGCGCGCGCAGCGAATTGCCGTGCGCCACTACGAGAACGCTCTTGCCAGAGACAATGTCCGGTTTTATGCTTTGCTCAAAATAGGGGACCGCGCGCGCCACGGTGTCTTTTAGGCTCTCGGTGAGGGGGCGCGCCTGTATGGGGCCGCGCGCATACCGGGCGTCCAGCCCGGGGCTGCGGCTGTCGCCGGGGGACAGCGCAGGCGGCTGAACGTCGTATGAGCGCCGCCATATTTTCACCTGGGCCTCGCCGTATTCTTTGGCGGTCTCAGACTTCCCTAAGCCTTGGAGTGCGCCGTAGTGCCGCTCGTTGAGGCGCCAGGTCTTCATGACGGGCAGCCACACGCCGTCGAGCCTGTCGAGCATTATGTCTAGCGTGTGTACGGCGCGCCTGAGGTAAGACGTGTGGCAGACATCGAACGAATACCCCAAATCGCGCAGCGAGTCTCCCGCGCGCGCGGCCTCCTCTCGCCCCGCGCGGGACAGCTCGACGTCGGTCCACCCGGTAAAGCGGTTTTCGCGGTTCCACTCGCTCTCCCCGTGCCTTACGAGAACGAGTTTCATCCGAGGACATCCAAAATAGCTGGGATCACTTTATATAAATCGCCCACGATGCCGTAATCCGCGACCTCGAATATGGGGGCGTTCTCGTTTTTGTTGATAGCCACGATGTAGCCGGAATTTTGCATCCCCGCCAGGTGCTGGATGGCGCCCGATATGCCGCAGGCGAAATATACCTGGGGCTTGACGGTGGTGCCGGTCTGCCCCACCTGGTGCGAGTGATCTATCCAGCCGGAGTCAACAGTGGCGCGCGACGCCCCGACAACGCCCCCCAATCTGTCCGCCAGCCGGCCTATGAGCTCAAAACCCTCCGGGCCGCCCAGACCGGCGCCGCCGGATACAATCACTTTGGCGTCCGTGAGCGACACCTGCTCCGTCAGCCCTTTTATCACCTCCAGCACGCGTATGCGGATATCCCCGTCTTTGAACGCTGCCGCAATATCTATACGCTCGCCTGTCCTGCCGATAACGCGCTCGGGCTTTTCCATAACGCCGGGGCGCACGGTGGACATCTGGGGGCGGTGGTTCGGGCAGAGGATGGTGGCCATGAGGTTGCCGCCGAAAGCCGGGCGCGTCTGCATGAGTTTTTTGTCCTCGGGGTCAATATCCAGCTTCGTACAGTCGGCGGTTAGCCCCGTGCCGCAGTGCACGGCGAGGCACGGACCGAGGTCGCGCCCTATGTGCGTTGCCCCCAGCAGCACGATCTCGGGTTTGTACTTGACTATAGCTTGGTAGATGACCTTTGTGTACGCGTCGGTGTTATACGATTTAAGCTCTGGCGCGTCGGCGTAGTACACCTTGTCCGCGCCGTACTCGAACAGCTCGCCGATGAGCCCTTCTGCGCCGTCGCCGCACAGTATGGCGCACAGTTTGCAGCCGATTTCGTCGGCGAGCTTTTTGCCCTCGCCGAGCAATTCGACGGACACGCTCATCAGCGCGCCGTCGCGCTGCTCCGCGAACACCCAGACATCGTGATATAGCGTTGTGTCCACACCGCGCGCGCCCTCGTCGAGTTTTTCTATAGCGCCAAATGGGCATATGTCGATGCAAACGCCGCAGTTAGTGCAGCTCGGGCCGACGGCCGCGAGTTTTTCCTGCATGGATATGGCGCCAAACGGGCATTCTTTAACACATTTCTGGCACCCCTTGCATTTTTCGGGTATAATTCTGACAGCCATTTCTACAAATCCTCCTGCGCGTTAAAGCGCGTGTTTTTCGTTGAGCCTCGCGATGAGAGCGGCGGCCATCTCGGTTACCGAGCCGGACAGCATCTCGCCCTTGCCCTTGGGAGGCGGCGTAAAGCTGCGGAACACCTGAGTCGGGCTCGCTTTAAGGCCGCAGTCCTCCGGCGCGAGCGAGACGTCGCCCTCGCCCCATACGGCGATGTCTTTTTTATACGCGTCCTCAATGCTCTCTATTGACATATAGCGCGGGTCGTTGAGTTCCTTTACAGCTGTCAGGAGACATGGCGTGTTGATCTCAATGACCTCGTAGCCGTCTTCGAGCTGCCTTTCGACAATGACGGATTTCTCCTTGATCTGGCGTATCTTCCGGACATACGTGACAGACGGGATGCCAAGCCGCTGCGCCGTCTGGGGGCCCACCTGCGCCGTGTCTCCATCAATTGCCTGGCGCCCCGCGAAAATGATGTCGTATCCGCCGATTTTCCTTATTCCGGCGGCTATGGTGGTAGATGTGGCGCATGTGTCGGCACCGCCAAACGCGCGGCTCGACAGCAGGTACGCGTCGTCCGCCCCCATGGCGAGGCACTCCCTGAGCATATAGTTCGCCTGCGGAGGACCCATCGATATTACAGAGACGGTCGTGCCTGGGTACCTGCCTTTCAGCGCGAGTGCCTCTTCCAAGGCATTGGCGTCGTCGGGGTTGAGTATTGAGGGCACGCCCTCGCGGATGAGGGTGCCCTTGACTGGGTCTATCTTGACCTCGTTTGTGTCGGGTACCTGTTTTGCGCATACTATCAGTTTCATGTGTTTGAAAAACTCCTTTCGAGCGCCTTACTTGAGGATGTTGCCGGCGATGACCATTTGCTGGATCTGCGACGTGCCCTCAAAGATGGTAAAAACACGGCAGTCGCGGTATATGCGTTCGACTTTGTATTCTTTTATGTAACCGTAGCCGCCGTGTATCTGCACGGCTTTGCCCGCTATCTCGTTGCAGGCCTCGGTGGCGTAGTACTTTGCCATGGAAGCTGCCGTGCCCGCCTCCGCGCTGCCGGCCTCCTTGAGCTGCGCCGCGCGGTAGACGAGTTCCTTGGCGGCTTGCAGTTTTGTCGCCATGTCGGCTATCATGAAACTTATCGCCTGGAAATCCGCTATGCGCCTGCCGAACTGCTTGCGCTCCTTGGCATATTTTATCGCCTCGTCCAGCGCGCCCTGCGCGACGCCCACGCTCATGGCAGCGACGCCTATGCGCCCAATGTCGAGCGTCTTCATCGCGTTTTGGAAACCCCGGTTCTCCTCGCCGAGGAGATCGGATTTGTGTATCTTCACGTCTTCCAATATGATGTCGGATGTGGGACAGCCTATTATTCCCATCTTGTGTTCCGCCTTGCCGCACGAGACGCCCGGGAGCTTCATGTCCACGATGAACGCGGAAATGCCGCGCGACCCGCGCTGCGTGAGGTCCGTCTTCGCGTAGACGATGGACCAGTCGGCGACGGGTGCCGTGGTTATGAATGTCTTGCGGCCGTTGAGCACGTAGTAGTCGCCGTCTTTCACAGCGGTCGTGGCAGTGCCGCCTGCGTCGGAACCGGCGCCGGGCTCGGTTAGCGCGAACGCCATGATCTTCTCGCCGGTGGCAATGGGGCGCAGGTATTTTTGCAGCTGCTCCTCCGTGCCGGCCAGCATGAGCGGGCCTCCCCCGAGCGAGTTTGGCGCGGACACCCATATGTCCGTGACGGCGCTCACCCTGCCGAGTTCCTCGAGTACTATCGCGTACGATAAGTAGTCAGACCCCTGGCCGCCGTACTCTTTTGGTGTTTTCACCCCAAAAAAGCCCGCTTTTCCCATCTTGGCGAGCAGCTCCGGCGGGTATTCGCCCGTCTCTTCGATATCGTCCAAGATGTCGCTTGTCAGCTCCTTCTCGGCAAAGTCGCGCGCTAGTTTACGTATCAGTTCATGTTTTTCCGAAAAAATCATTGCCCTTCCCTCCTTAGTTGTGCTGTGGTTGCGCTTTGTAAAGTAGATTATAAACTGTTTTTTTGAGAAAAAACATTACTTTTTATAATACTTTATCT